>NZ_JANX01000641.1 GCF_000767795.1 Inquilinus limosus MP06
GCCGGCCCAGCGATGGACCACGAACTGGGTGCCGAGGGCGGTGCTGCGCCCCGGCCCGGCCGAGACGCGGAACGGCCGGGCCGGATCCTTCGCCACGGTGAACAGCGCCCGGCCGCGGTCGAGCGAGACCTCCCGCAGCGAATCCGAGAAGGCCAGCGACAGGGCCGAGCCGGCGTCGAGATCGACCCGGGTGCCATCCTCCAGCACCACCGTGCGCAGCTCGCCGGTGCCGGTCCAGATATCGCTGGTCAGGGCCGCCGGCAGGCCGGTCAGCGCCACCACCCCGCCGAGCCCGGCGAAGGCCAGGCCGCCGGCCAGGACCCGGCGCCGGCCGAGCAGCAGCGCCTTTGCCGGTTGCGCCGTGCGGGGCCGCGGGTCGGGGATGCGGCCGAGATCCGCCCACAGCCCGGCCAGGACATCGATCTCGCGGCCATGCGCCGGATCGGCGGCCAGCCAGGCCTCGAAGGCGGTGCGGTCGGCGGCCGAGGCCTCGCCGGAATTGATCCGGACGAACCATTCAAGAGCCTGGTCCTCAGCCCGCATCTCTCGCACCCGATGTGGCCTGCGTTGCCTTGCGCGAGGTGAATGCGGCTCCGGCGGCGAAGAGCGTATAGGGACATACGGTCGAGCCGCCCGGGCCGCAGGCGCCCGCCGCAAGGCAACCCTTCGGCCGGTTGAAGACGCCGGCAGGGTGCGTCGCCGCGCTTGCCCGATGCGCTGCATCGCGCCGCGCACGGCTCCTGCCCTGCCGGCGTCTTCAACCGGCGCAGGCCACATCGGGTGCGAGAGATGCGGGCTACTGGGCTGGAGATCCATGGTCATGTCTTCGGTCGTTCGCGGCGGTGCCCGTCAGCAAAGACGAATCCGCCAGGCCCTTCCCTCACCTTCCGTCAGTCGAGCAGGTCGCGCATGCGGTCGCGGCAATGGGCCAGGGCCTTCATCACATGCTTCTCCACCATGCTCTTCGAGATGCCGAGCCGCGCGGCGATCTCGCCATGGCTCAGCCCGTCGAATTTGTGCAGCAGGAACACCTCCCGGCATTTCGGCGGCAGCTCCGCCACCGCGCGCCCCAGCACCTGCAGCCGCTGGCGGTGGTCCAGCACCGCATCCGCGCCCGGCGCGTCGCAGGGGCGGTCGTCGCCGAGCTCGGCCGGCGCCAGGGTGCGGGCCCGCGCCGCGTCGCTGCGCAGCCGGTCTTTCGCGAGGTTGTCGGCGATGCGGAACAGATAGGCCTGGGGGTTCTGCAGCTCCGGCACCGCCTCGGCCCGGCGCAGCCGCAGCCAGGTGTCCTGGGCCACGTCCGCCGCCGCGCTGGGGCTGCCCAGCCGGCGGGTCAGATGGCGCAGCAGCTCCTGGTAGTGGCGCGTCAGCAGCGCCAGCAGCGAGGACCGATCCTGCTCGGCCATCCGACCCTGATTTCACCCCCGGAACGAGATGGGCGCGACCTTAGTTCAAATGCAAATCATTCGCAATTGCGGATTTGCACCGGTTGCTGGAGGCAGGCAGCCGCAGCCTTTTGCCGCGGCCGCCCCTCGATCAGCCGCCCCAGGTGCGCTCCAGCACCCCGAACCAGTTCTCGGTGCCCAGCTTGCGCAGCAGCGCATCGTTGTAGCCATGGGCGCGCAGCGCCTCGAACAGCCGCGGCAGCCCGGCCACGTCCCTGATCGCCGCCGGCACCGTGGCGCCGTCATAATCGGAGCCCATGCCGACCCCGTCCTCGCCCAGCCGCTCGATCAGCGCGTCGAGGTGCCGGACCATGACCTCGAGATCGGTGTCGGCGTTCATCGACCCGTCGGGACGCAGGAAGGCGGTGGCGAAGTTGAGGCCGACCATGCCGCCGCTCTCGCGGATCGCGTCGAGCTGCCGGTCAGTCAGGTTGCGCGCATGCGGGCAGACCGAATGGGCGTTGGAATGGGTCGCGACCAGCGGCGCCGAGGACAGTTCCGCCACGTCCCAGAAGCCCTTCTCGTTCAGATGCGACAGGTCGATCAGGATGCGGCGCTCGTTGCACAGCCGCACCAGCTCGCGCCCGGCATCGGTCAGGCCCGGCCCGGTGTCCGGCGTGCTCGGGAAGGTGAAGGGCACGCCGTGGCCGAAGGCGTTCGGCCGGCTCCAGACGATGCCGAGCGACCGCAGACCGGCGGCGTACAGCACGTCGAGCATGCGGAAATCGGTGTCGATCGCCTCGCAGCCCTCGATGTGGAACACCGTGGCCAGCGAGTCGCGGGCGATGGCGGCCCGGATCTCGCCGACGCTGCGGCAGACGCTGAGGCCCCCTGCCCGCTCCAGCCGCAGCAGGATCGACGCCATGGCGATGGTCGAGGCCTGGGCGTCGGCCAGTCCCAGCTCCGGCGGCAGCGGCACGGTGTAGCTGCCGCCCTGCATCCGGTCGATCGGGCTGCCGGAGCCCTGCACCGGCGGCGGGAAGATCGCGAACATGCCGCCGACGAAACCGCCTTTTCGCGCCCGCGGGAGGTCGAGATGGCCGGTCGTGGTGCCCTCGATGAAAGCGGTCTCTGCCGAGGCCGCGTGGGACTTCAGGAGGCGCAGCAGGACGTCGTTATGCCCGTCGAACACGGGAATGGGCGCAGGCTCGGTCATCGGGTCCATCATCTCGGGAGCGCGGCCACGTGTCGGCCGGATGTCCGCGAGTTGAGCAGCCCCGGCGCACCCTGGCAAGGCGTCATGGCTCGCCCAGCCGCCGGGCGGCGACGCGCAGCTCGGCGCCCAGCACGTCGAGGAAGGCACGGGTCTTCGGCGCCAAATGCCGGGCCGAGGGGAATACCGCCTGCAGCGGCGAGGCCGGCGACTGCCAGCCCTCCAGCACCCGGACCAGCCGGCCGGCGGCCAGGTCCCCGGCCACGTACCAGATCGACTTCAGCACGATGCCGGCGCCGGCCAGCGCCGCCTCATGCGCCACCTCGCCGTCATTGCTCATGATCGCGCCGGAGACGGCGACCTCGACCGGCGGCTCGCCCGGCCGCGCGAAGCTCCATTCCGTCATCGGCGGGTCGCCATAGACGATGCAGGAATGGCCGGCCAGATCCGCCGGCGTTTCCGGGCGGCCCCGCCGGGCCAGGTAGTCCGGCGCGGCGCAGGCCACCCGCCAGTTCGGCGCCAGCTCCCGCGCCATCAGCGTGCTGTCGGGCAGCGCCGCCTGGCGGATGGCGATGTCTATGCCGGCCTGCACCAGGTCCAGCACCGCGTCGGTGGCGGTCACCTGCACCCGCACCTCCGGGCAATCCGCCTGGAAGCGGGCCAGGATCGGCGCGATCCAGCGCCGGGCAAAGGCGGCCGTGGTGGTC
>NZ_JANX01000642.1 GCF_000767795.1 Inquilinus limosus MP06
GACGGCGGGCGCCGCGACGCTGCGCGACCGGGTCGCGACCCTGGCTGGCCTTCGCACCCGCGAGGGCTACATGGCTGGGTGGGAGGAAGACGAAAACGGCTTCCTTCTGGTCGAGAATCATTGTCCGATCTGCGCCGCGGCGGCGGCCTGCCAGGGCTTCTGCCGCTCCGAGCTCGACTTGTTCCGCCGCGTGCTCGGGCCGGAGGCCCGGGTGGAGCGCACGGAGCATATCCAGGCGGGGGCGCGCCGTTGTGCCTACCGCATCCGTCCACAACCAAGCCGATCAGAAAGTGAGCACCACCATGGCGTTTGAACTTCCCCAGCTGCCGTTCTCGCAGAACGCCCTCGCCGAGCGCGGCATGTGCCAGGAGACGCTGGAGCTGCACCACGGCAAGCACCACCAGGCCTATGTCACGGCGCTGAACGGCTTCGTCGAGAAGGACGATTCGCTGAAGGGCAAGTCGCTCGAGGAGATCGTCACCTTCGCCTATGGCAAGGACAACCTGGCCCCGGTGTTCAACAATGCCGGCCAGCATTGGAACCACATCCTGTTCTGGCAGAACCTGTCGCCGAAGGGCGGCGCCATCCCGGGCGCGCTGGAGAAGAAGATCACCGAGGATCTCGGCGGCGTGCAGGCGTTCAAGGATGCTTTCAAGGCGGCCGCGGTCGGCCAGTTCGGCTCCGGCTGGGCCTGGCTGGTGCTGGGCAAGGACGGCAAGCTGAAGGTCACCAAGACCCCGAACGGCTCCAACCCGCTCGCCACCGGCGAGGGCAAGGTGCTGCTCGGCCTCGACGTGTGGGAGCACAGCTACTACCCGGACTTCCGCAACCGCCGTCCGGACTACACCCAGAACTTCCTCGACAAGCTCGCCAATTACGAGTTCGCCGAGGCCCAGCTCAAGGCCGCCTGACGCCGACCCGCCCGCCGGTCAGGCCGACCGGCGGGCGTTTCTCTTCGACGGCCCTCAGGGACAGATTTTGGTCGCGCGCACCTCGCTTCGCTACAACCCGGACCCGCGGCACCCGCCGGCGGTGCCCCGTGACCGGTTCGTCGAGGCGCTGACGCGCCTGACCGCGACCATCTGCGTGGTCGGGGCGACCGAGCCCGACGGCACCCGGCACGGCCGCACGGCCACCGCGGTGATGTCGCTGGCGGCCGACCCGCCGACCATGCTGGTGTCGATCGACCGCACCAGCGCCATGGCCGGGGTGATCGAGGCGACCGAGGGCTTCTCCGTCGCCATGCTGGCGGAGCACCAGGACGAGGTCGCCGACGCTTTCGCCGGCAAGCTGCCGATCGCCCGCTCCGAGCGCTTCACCCGCGGCAGCTGGTCCGCCTGGCCGTCCGGCCGGCCGAAGCTGGACGGCGCGGTGGCCGTGGTCGACTGCCACCTGATCGGCCTGACCGAGGTGTCGACCCACATCCTGTTCGTCGGCCTGGTCACCGAGGTCGAGACCCGCGACGCCTCCCCCCTCCTCTGGAGCCTGCGCCGCTACGCCGGCGTCGCCGCCCGCCCGGCCCCGACGCCCGGCGTCGACGAGGACTGAGGTCGCCCCGTTTAGTTCGTCCCCGCGTTTCGGGATGCTCCGCCCACCCCGCGGCGCGACACGCTCACCGACAGCCATACCGCCGAAGCCAGGAAGTAGATCGCGCCCATGGCCGCATAGCCGGCGATCGTCCCGATCGACGGCGGCGCCGGCATCCGCGCCTGCACGATGAAGACCGCGCCGGCCAGCGCGGACTGGCCGCCGCTCAGGATCATCGCCCATTGGGCGCCATGGCTGGACCGGCGGCGAAGCGCGGTGCCGAGCTGCAGCAGGCCGGAAAGCACGGCCCAGACGCCGAACACCCCGAGCACCGCGTTCATGCCCTCCTGCAGCGTCATGGCGACGGTGAGAGCCGCGACCAGGCTGACCATGGCGTTGATGCTCTGGATACGGTTCCGGCCCGGTCCGCCGCTGGCCGCGGCATCGGCGTAGCTTGCCAGGGCGTCCCATGCCGGATAGGCGATCAGCAGGATCGCCGCGATCGGCGCCTCGCCCCGCCCGAGCGTGAGCGCCGCAACCGCCCACAGGGCGGAAAACGCCGCCCGGGCAAAGGAGTAGAGCCTGAGCCACCGCTCCTGGTCGCCGGCGGGATCGATCAGCTGGTCCACTGTTGAACATCCTTTCGAAGGCAGGCCCTCTGGGGCGTCCCGATCCGGGCGCAATGTCTACCGACCAGTCGGTAGACATTGCGGATGTATTTTGGACTGGCGCCGGTGCGGTGCACCGACCGCGCGCAAAGTCACCTGCGGCCGAGAGAGGATCAGGGCCCGATCGACAGCCGGTCGAGCAGCGGGGCCATGATGATCCCGAACATCTTCGGATCGCCATAGGCCCGGGCCGACAGCATCGCCCCGTGAACGGCCGCCATGAATGCCTCCGCCTCGACGCGGGGCGTGCCGGTGACCTGCAGGCGGCCCTGCGCGACGCCGCGCTCCAGCACCGTGGTCAGCCAGCCGGACAGGAAGCGGAAATGCGCCGTGACCTCGAGCGCCACCGCCTCCGGCAGCATGGGCAGTTCGCTCGCCAGCAGGGCGCAGACGCAGAAGGACAGGCTGGCGTCGGCGATGCAGGTCTCCCAGAACCCGGCATAGGCCCGGAGCCGTTCCGCCGGATCCGGGACCAGGCTTTCGAGCTCCGCCAGCCCCGCCACGGCCTCCTGCCGGTAGCGGGAGACGAGCGTGCGGACCAGGTCGGCCTTGCTCGGGAAGTGATGATGGATGCTGGGCTTGCGGATGCCGACCACATCGGCGATGTCGGCATAGCTGAAGCCGTTATAGCCCCCGGCAACAATAAGAGAGCGCGCGCAGGCCAGGATGTCGTCGGCAGTGGAGGCAGGACTCTTCATATCGGCCATCTACCTTCTAGTAGGTAGCAAGTCAAGCCTCACCCTGCCGCCCGGAGGTCACATCCGCCGCCGCAGCGGCAGCGGGTGAGAACCGCTTCCGGCAGGATCCGGGCGCGTCGAAGCCACGGCCCGGCGACAGCCGCCGGACGATTCTGCTGGCCTTAATGTTCTTCTTTTGTTCTAATGAGTGGATGGTCGATGGTGCCGTCAATGCCGGAACTCCCGCTGCCGCTGCGCCGGCCACGGCGCAGGCCGGCCGCTACGCCGAGGTGCTGGCGGAACTGACCGAGATGGCCCTGGAGCTGGCCCGCGCCTTCCAGGTCCGGGCCTTGGCCGCCGCCCGGACCGGCGATCTCGACCGCGCCGCCACCGCCGAGGCCGGCTTCAACCGCACCGCGCTCGGCAT
>NZ_JANX01000643.1 GCF_000767795.1 Inquilinus limosus MP06
GCCGATCCTCTCGTCGAGGCGCGCCGCCTCGGCTGCGGCTGGGTCCTGCGGGACGGCCGGCTCGACGAGCTGTAAGACTAGTAAGTACGAGGTATTCCGATGGCGAATGTGGCCGTGGTCGGCGCCCAGTGGGGCGACGAGGGCAAGGGCAAGATCGTCGACTGGCTGTCCAGCCGGGCCGACGTGGTGGTGCGGTTCCAGGGCGGCCACAATGCCGGCCACACGCTGGTCATCGGCAACAAGGTGCTCAAGCTCTCGCTGCTCCCGTCGGGCATCGTGCGGCCGGGCAAGCTCGGCATCATCGGCAACGGCGTCGTGGTCGACCCCTGGGCGCTGCTGGCCGAGATCGAGCGGATCCGCGCCCAGGATGTCGATGTCGGGCCGGAGAACCTGCTGCTGGCCGAGAACGCGGCGCTGATCCTGCCGGTGCACGGCGCGCTGGACCGGGCCCGCGAGGCGTCGCGCGGCGAGGCCAAGATCGGCACCACCGGCCGCGGCATCGGCCCGGCCTATGAGGACAAGACCGGCCGCCGCGCCATCCGCGTCTGCGACCTGGCCGACGACGCGGCGCTGCCGGGCAAGATCGAGGCGCTGCTGGCGCATCACAACGCGCTGCTGCGCGCGTTGGGCGCCGACGAGGTCGACCCGGCCGAGCTGCTGGCCCAGCTGCGCGAGATCGCGCCGAAGATCCTGCCCTATGTCGGCGTGGTGTGGGAGCGGCTGGACGCGCTGAAGCGCGAGGGCAAGCGCATCCTGTTCGAGGGCGCCCAAGGCGCGATGCTGGACATCGACCACGGCACCTATCCCTTCGTCACCTCCTCCAACACCGTCGCCGGCCAGGCGGCCGCCGGCTCCGGCATGGGGCCGAAGGGTATCGGCTACGTGCTGGGCATCACCAAGGCCTACACCACCCGCGTCGGCTCCGGCCCGTTCCCGACCGAGCAGGAGAACGACATCGGCCGCCGGCTGGGCGAGCGCGGGCACGAATTCGGCACGGTCACGGGCCGGCCGCGGCGCTGCGGCTGGTTCGACGCGGTGATGGTGCGCCAGGCGGTGAAGACCGGCGGCATCGACGGCATCGCCCTGACCAAGCTCGACGTGCTGGACGGCTTCAAGACCCTGAAGATCTGCATCGGCTACGAGCTGGACGGCCAGGTGCTGCAGCATTTCCCGGCCGGCCAGTCGGCCCAGGCCAATGCCAAGGCGGTCTATGAGGAGTGGGACGGCTGGGAGGAGAGCACCAAGGGCGCGCGCTCCTGGGCCGACCTGCCGGCGACCGCGATCAAGTACATCCGCCGGATCGAGGAGCTGATCGAGGCGCCGGTGGCGCTGCTCTCGACCAGCCCGGAGCGCGACGACACCATCCTGGTGCGGGATCCGTTCGCGGATTGAGGAAAGCGCCCCGTCTTTACCGTCATTGCGAGCGCAGCGAAGCAATCCATCCAGCAGCACGAGCGGATCGATGGATTGCTTCGTCGGCTTCGCCTCCTCGCAATGACGGTTTTACGACGGTGAGGATGGGCCGACGCGCTCTAAGACGCCGGTCCCACCCGCAGGATCTCGCCGTCGCTCTCGTCGGTGAGCAGGTACAGCGCCCCGTCCGGGCCTTGCACCACCTGGCGGATGCGCAGGGCCAGGTCCTCCAGCAGATCCTCCGACCCGGTGATGCGGTCGCCGTCGCGCTCCAGCCGCACCAGCTTGGGGATGGCCAAGCCGCCGACGAAGACGTTGCCGCGCCAGCCCGGCATCGCGTCTGCGGTGTAGAAGGCCATGCCGGAGACGCCGATCGACGGCGTCCACTGATGGATCGGCCCGGTCATGCCCGCCGCCTCGCGCTTGCCCTCGCCGACCGGGCTGCCGTCGTAGTTCACGCCATGCGACACCACCGGCCAGCCGTAGTTCCTGCCGGCCTCGGGGATGTTGATCTCGTCGCCGCCGCGCGGCCCGTGCTCGTTGATCCACAGCACCCCGGTGTCCGGGTTCAGCGCCGCGCCCTGGACGTTGCGGTGGCCGGTGGACCAGATCTCCGGCCGCGCATCCTTGTCGGCGGTGAAGGGGTTGTCCTCCGGCGCCGACCCGTCCGGCCAGATCCGGATCACCTTGCCGAGATGTGAGTCGAGCCGCTGCGCCTGGCCGCGGAACTGGGCCTTGGAGCGCTCGCCGAGGGTGACGAAGAGGTGGCCCTGCCGGTCGAACACCAGGCGCGAGCCGAAATGCATGGCGCTGTCGAGCTTCGGCTGCTGCGAGAAGATCACCTCCACCCCGGTCAGCCGCGTGCCGTCCTCGCTCAGCCGGCCGCGCGCCACGGCGGTGGAGTTGCCGCCGTCGCCGGCTTCGGAATAGCTGAGATAGATCAGGCGGCTCTGGGTGAAGGTCGGATCGACCGCGACGTCCAGCAGCCCGCCCTGGCCGCCGGCAGCGACCTCCGGCACGCCGTCCAGCGGCTCGGAGACCTTGCCGTCGCCGACCAGGCGCAGGTCGCCACCGCGCTCGGTCACCAGCATCCGGCCGTCCGGCAGGAAGGCCAGGCCCCACGGATGGCTCAGCCCCTCGGCCACGGTCTGGACCCGGATCCGGCCCTTCTGGGTGTCGTAGGTGGCATCGACCGCGCCGGCCTCCGGAATCGGGGCCAGCAGGGCGGCGGCGAGGGCAGGGGCGGCGAAGGCAGGCATGCGCATGGGCAGGTCTCCTCGTCTCGGGCAGATCTGGTTGAGATGGGAGGCTGGGCCGCGCAGGCAACGCTTCGCGGCCGGATCGTTCGCGGACATGATGACGCGGGAGGGCAGGCGGATGATGGACGGGATCGGCGAGGCGGTGCGGCGGGCGGTCTCCGCCACGCGCGGGCATTTCCACTATGAATCTGGCCATCACGGCGACCTGTGGCTGGATCTCGACCTGCTGTTCCTCGATGCCGCCCGGATGCGCGGCTGGGCCGCGGCCCTGGCCGGGCGGGCGGCGGGGCTGGGGGCGGAGATCGTCTGCGGCCCCCTGACCGGCGGCGCCTTCCTGGCGCAGTCGATGGCGGCGGAGCTCGAGTGCGACTTCGTCTATGCCGAGCGTGTGCTCGAGGATGGCGCGGTGCAGTACCGGATCCCGGTGCCGTTGGCGGCGACGCTGGCCGGGCGGCGGGTGCTGGTGGCCGATGACGCGATCAATGCCGGCGCGGCGCTGGGCCTGACCCTGGCGGAGCTGTCGCGCCACGGTGCACTGCCGGCCGGCATCGCCTGCCTGCTGACCCTCGGCGAGGCGGCGGGCCGGATCGCCGCGGCGCAGGACGTGCCGCTGCTGG
>NZ_JANX01000644.1 GCF_000767795.1 Inquilinus limosus MP06
GGTTCCGCGACCTCCGCACCTTCGTCGACGGGCCGAATGGCGGCGCCTCGCCGCTGGGCGAGATGATCCAGACCATGAACGACATCTATCGCCAGATGACCCGCAGCGCCATGGCGCCCGGCGCCGGCGGGGCTGCCGCCAATGCCGAGCTGGCGGGCCTGGCGCAGCAGCTGACGGCGTCGGCCGGCCGCGCCCCCGAGGTGATGCGCGGCTGGGCCAACCAGATCTCGCAGGCCACGTCGGAGGCCACGATCGGCGGTGCCCGGCGCGGGCTCAACGCTGACTGGAACACGACCGGCCGGCCGCTGTGCCAGGCGGCGCTGGGCGGCCGCTACCCCTTCGCCCGGGGCAGCAGGCAGGATGCCAAGCTGGACGATTTCGGCCGCCTGTTCGCCCCGGGCGGGCTGATCGACGGATTCTTCACCAAGAATCTGGCCCAGTATGTCGACACCTCGCGCAGCCCGTGGCGCTGGGCCAAGCTGAACAATGTCGATCTCGGCATCAGCGACGGCACGCTGGCGCAGTTCGAGAAGGCCGCGCGCATCCGCGACGCCTTCTTCCCGCAGGGCGGCACCCAGCCCAGCGTCGGGCTGGAGATCCAGCCGGTGGACCTGTCGGCCAACGCCGCCAACGTCCTGCTCGACATCAACGGCCAGGTCATCAGCTACGACCACGGCCCGCAGCAGACCGCGGCCCTGCGCTGGCCGGGCACCGGCGCCAACCAGGTGCGGGTGTCCTTCACCGGCGAGACCGGCACGCCGCTGGGCGGCATCAGCCAGGACGGCCCCTGGGCGCTGTTCCGGCTGATCGACCAGTCGCGGGTCGGCGGCGCCTCGGCCAGCGACCGGTTCCGCTTCACCGTGTCGGCCGGCGGCGCCAGCGCCACCTTCGAGGTCCGCACCGGCAGCGTCCTCAACCCCTTCACCCTGCCGCAGCTGAGGGATTTCCAATGCCCGCAGGCGTTCTGACCGAGGGCCGGGACCATCCGGGCTTCTTCGGCAAGCTGCCCTGGCTGGGGGATTTCGTCACCCGTGGGCTGCCGGTCAGCTTCGTGACGCCGTGGGACGAGTGGCTGCAGGCCGGCATGGCGGCGACCCGGGACGCGCTGGGCGACGCCTGGCTGGACCGCTTCCTGACCGCCCCGATCTGGCGCTTCCTGCTGCCCGCGGGCTGCGCCGGCCCTGCCATGGCCGGGGTGCTGATGCCCAGCGTCGACCGCGTCGGGCGCTATTTCCCGCTGACGCTGGCGATCCCGCTCGATACCGATCCCCCGGCCGAGGCGCCGCTGACGGCGGCCCCTTGGTTCGACAGGCTGGAGACGGTGGCCCTGGCGGCGCTGGACGAGGCTGTCAGCCCCGAGGCGTGGGAGGAGTCGGTGTTGCAACTGCCGCCCCCTCCCCTGGCCGATGCCGACGCCGTCGTCCCGATCGACCAGGGCTGGCAGGCCCATCCGCTGACGGACGGGCCGTCGCTCGGCACCGCCGCCCTGAGGCTGGGCGGCTACGCCGTCGCCGCCGGCCGGTCGCGGTTCTGGACCGATCCCAGCCACAGCGGCTGGTACCTGGCCGGGGACGGCCTGCCGCCGGCCTCGATCTGGCCGCAGGCCTTCATGGGGCCGCCGGCCGCCGCGGAGGATGCCGTCCGGTGAACCGGCTGCGCTTCCTCTCGATCGGCCTGACCGATGCCGGCGCGGTCCGCCGGCTGAACGAGGACGCATTCCTGTCCCGGCCGGAGATCGGGCTGTGGGCCGTGGCCGACGGCATGGGCGGCCACAGCCATGGCGACGAGGCCAGCCGCATGGTGGTGGACACCCTGGCCCGGGTGCGGCCGCCCGAATCCGGCAGCGGCTTCATCCAGGAGGTGCGGTCGCGGCTGATCGCGGCCCACCAGGCCATCCACGCCAGGGCGGAGCGGCAGGGGGCGACGATCGGCGCCACCGCCGTCGTGCTGATGATCTATGCCGACCGCTTCGTCTGCCTGTGGGCGGGCGACAGCCGGTTGTACCTGCTGCGCAACCGCCAGCTGTGGCAGATCACCCGCGACCACTCCTATGTCCAGGAGCTGGTCGACAGCGGCGTGCTGTCGCCCGAGGCGGCGCTGAACCACCCCCAGGCGAATGTGATCACCCGGGCGATCGGCGCCGCCCAGGCGCTGGAGCTGGACATGGAGCGCAGCGCCGTCCGCGACGGCGACGTCTTCCTGCTGTGCAGCGACGGGCTGACCAAGGTGGTGACCGACGCGGAGATCGCCAACCTGCTGGACGGGCTGCCGCCCGACCAAGCGGCCAGCAGCCTGATCAATCTGGCGCTTGGCCGCGGCGCGCCCGACAACGTCACGGTGGTGGCGCTGTCCTGCACCGACGATGACGACCTGACGGTGCCGCCCGGCCGGATCAACGGGGTGCGGCTGTGAGCGGCGCGCCGGACATGCCGCCGGACGACCGGACGCCGGACGCCACCCGCCTGAGGGCCGGACGAACGGATCCGTCCGTCTCTCCCCGGTCCGGGCGGTCTCGGGGAGAACCGGCGGCCGGGCTGACGCCGGGCACGCTGATCCTGCACACCTACCGCGTCGTGCGGCTGATCAACCGCGGCGGCATGGGCGAGATCTACCAGGCCGAGCACGCCGACCAGAAGACCCAGCACGCGATCAAGATCATCCTGCCGGAACTGGTGGGCGACGAGTCGATCGCCACGCTGTTCCTGCGCGAGGCCGAGGCGCTGCGGAAGATCCGGCATGACGCGATCGTCGGCTATGACGGCCTGTTCCGCGACGAGACCGGCCGGCTGCACCTGGTGATGGAGTATGTCGAGGGCCCGTCGCTGCGCGACCGCATCGGCCAGGGGCCGCTGGCACCGGAAGAGGTCGGGCGGCTGCGCGACCGGCTGGCCGCCGGCCTGGCCGAGGCGCATGACCGCGGGATCTTCCACCGCGACGTCTCGCCGGACAACATCATCCTCGAGCATGGCGCGCTGGAGCGGGCCAAGGTGATCGATTTCGGCATCGCCAAGCTGGCGGACACCAACACCCAGACCATCGTCGGCGAGGGCTTCGCCGGCAAGATGACCTGGGCATCGCCGGAGCAGGCCGGCCTGTTCGGCGGGCAGGTCGACGGCCGGTCGGACATCTACAGCCTGGGGCTGGTCCTGGCAGCGGCGGCGCGCGGCCGCCCGCTGGAGATGGGCCGGACGATGATGGCCACGATCGAGGCCCGGAAGACGGTGCCGGCGCTGGAGGGCGTGCCCGCCAGCCTGGCCGGGCAGATCCGGCT
>NZ_JANX01000645.1 GCF_000767795.1 Inquilinus limosus MP06
GGAGCGCGGCGAGGCGACGCCGGACGGCCGGGCCCACCGCGCCGCCGGGCACGGCCCGGACCGCCGGACCGAGCAGCCCTTTGTCGGGATGGAGGTCGACGGCGTGCTGGCGGATGGCGACGGCGAGGTGGAGCCCGCCCTGCCCTTCTTCCGCGACGACCGGGCCGCGGTGATCACCGGCCGGCCGGAATCGGAGCGGGCGCGGATCGCCGCCTGGCTGGCCAGCCACGGCCATGGCGGGATGGCGCTGGAATGCCGGCCCGACAGCCTGTCCGGCCCCGCCCTGGTCGCCCGCTACAAGGCCGAGACGGCAACCCGGATCGGCTGCACCCATTTCGTCGAGAGCGAGCCGCAGCAGGCGATCCTGATCGCCGCCCTGGCGCCGCATCTGATCGTGACCTGGTGGTCGGCCGAGCGCGGCCGGCCCTTCACCGTCGGCGCGGCGCCGGGCGCCGGCGCCCTGCCCGATTCCGGGCCCCTGCAATTTCGTTGACGGACGTCCGGCGCCGCCTATGATGCGGCCCCGCGCGGGCGTGGCGGAATTGGCAGACGCGCTGGACTCAAAATCCAGTTCTGGTGACAGAGTGTCGGTTCGACCCCGACCGCCCGCACCAGCTTTCGGACCTCAGGGATCGGTCGGGAGCATCAGGTACCAGAACAGGGCCACCTCGGCCCGCAGCGCCGGGAACGTGCGGTACTGGTACGCATCATAGCCCCCGAGCACGAAGCCATAGCGCCGATAGAAGCGGCAGGCCGCGATGTTGTTCGACTGGGTCTCCAGCCGGATACCCGGCAATTCGCGCTCGCGCGCCCATTGCACCGCACGGTCCATCAGCCGCGCCCCCAGGCCGGATCCCCGGACCGCCCGGTCGACCGCGACATCGTCCACCGACGCGTAGCCGTTCCAGCTCTCCGACACCAGGATGTAGCCGCGCAGCCGGCCGCCCTCCCGCGCCACGGCCAGCAGCCGGTCGGGGCCGATCTCGGCGAAGTCGTCGGCATCGAATGCATAGGCCTTGCGGTACGGCTCGACCGGCCGGGCGTCCGCGACCGGGTCGTTATAGGGCGCGACCAGCTCGCCGCGGATATCGAAGGAAAAGTCGCAATCGGCGATGTCGGCCGGCGACAGCCGCTCGGCGGTCTCGATGATCATTCCGGGGATCCCTGTTCCGGCGCCAGCTCGCGCAGCGCCATGCGCTTATAGGTCTCGACCAGGGCGTCGCCCTCCTCCCGGCCGACGGAGATGGCCAGGCGCATCGTCGCCTCGCCCAACTGCATCACCAGCAGGGCCCGGGTCGACAGCTCCGCCGGGTCGGCGGCCGGGTCGATCCGGGCCAGCGCCGCCGCCAGCACCCTGCCGTTGATCCGGCTGTCCTCCAGGTCGATCTCGCGCAACCCCTTGTCGGCCTGCAGCCCCGACCAGATGTCGCGCATCACCGGCTCGGCCAGGAACAGGTCGTAATAGGTGTCGATCAGTTCGCCGAAGGCCCGGCGCAGCCCGGCGGCGTCGCGCACCTCCCGCAGCCCCGCCTCGATGCAGGCCCGCCCCTCGGCGTTATAGCGCTCGGCCAGGGCCCGGATCACTGCCGCCTTGTCCGGGAAGTACTGGTACAGCGAGCCGATCGAGATGCCGGCCTTCGCCGCCACCTCGGCCATGCGCAGCGCGTCGCTGCCCCGGGCCGCGATCAGCTCCGTCGCCACCGCCAGGATCCTCTCCACGCGCTCGCGGCTGCGGCGCTGGCTCGGCGCGCGGCGCAACGGGCCGGCCGGATCGGCGGCGGGGGGAAGGGCGGTACTGGCGGCGGCCATGGATCGATCCTGTGCAAATCCGCTTGACGCAAGAAATATGAGAGTTTATCACTTTTTTAAACATGATAAACTCTCACATTGCGAGAAGATCATCGCCTCGTCGGCGAGCGCGATGCAAGTGCGCAAGCCGCGCTACGCCGGCGCATCCGGCGTCCGGGCCGGCTGACCGGCAACCCCCTCCCTGCCCCTGACGATGGAGAGCTGACGATGGGCGAACGCGTGGTCTCGGTCCTGATCTTCCTGTCGGCGCTGGGCTCCGGCCTGGCCGGCGGCATCTTCTTCGCCTTCTCGACCTTCGTGATGGGCGCCCTGGCCCGCCTGCCGGCGCCGCAGGGGATCGCCGCGATGCAGTCGATCAACATCGTGGTGATCAACCCGCTGTTCATGATGGTCTTCATGGGCACGGCGGTGCTGTGCGCAGTCGTCGCCGTCGCCGCCCTGTTCGGCTGGGCCGGGCCCCACCCGGCCCTGGTGGTGGTCGGCGCCGTGATCTACATCGCCGGCAACATCGTGGTGACGATGGCGGGCAACGTGCCGCTGAACGACGCCCTGGCCGCCGTCGATCCGGCCAGCGCCGGGGGCGCGGCCATCTGGGCCCGCTACGTCCCGGACTGGACGGTCTGGAACCATGTGCGGACGGTGACCGGCGCGGTGGCGGCGGCCTGCTTCATCCTGGCCTGGCGGTGGCCGGCGGCCTGACCGCGAAGGGCTCCATCGGCCCCGAGGCGGCCGGGAACTCCCGGCCGCCTCGGGGGGTTCGCCAAGGGAGGGCGACAGCCCCTCGGACCGACGGACGCGATGGAGGCCCGACATGCAGAAGCCGTTGCAGCTCTCGTTCAAGAACGTCGAAGGATCTGAGGCGATGAAGGAGGTCGTGCGCGACCGCGTCGGCCATCTCGAGCGCCTCTATCCCAACCTGATCGGGTGCCGCGTGGTGATCGAGGCTCCGCACCGTCCGGCCCGGGGCGGCGGCAGGCCGCCGCTCGGCATCGCGGTCGAGGTCGAGATTCCGGGCAAGCCGAAGATCGTGGTCAAGGATATGGAAGAGCGTCGCAATCCCCGCGACCACGGCGTCCTCGTCAACCGCAGCTTCGACGTGGTCGAGCGCAAGCTGGACGAGGCCGCCCGCATCATCCAGGGCGAGGTCAAGGCGCATGAGGCGGCGGGCGAGACCGGCACCGTCAGCCGGCTGTATCCCGACCAGAACTACGGCTTCGTCGAGGCCAAGCAGGCCGGCAGCCTGTACTTCACCCGCAACGCCGTAATCGACGGCCGCTTCGATGAACTGGCGGTCGGCACCATGGTGCATCTGACCCTGGCCACCGGCGAAGGCCCGATGGGCCCGCAGGCCAGCTCGATCCGCCTGCTGGGCGGCGACCGCGCCGTCGAATGAGAGCGGCCTGGGGCGGAATGAATTGAGGTCGGGCCATGAAGGATGTCGAGCGTCTTCGCGTTGCCTCT
>NZ_JANX01000646.1 GCF_000767795.1 Inquilinus limosus MP06
GCAGGCGGCCAGCATCGTCTCCTGGTGCAGCGCCGCCTGGTCCTCCGGCGCCAGGGCGTGCCACTCGACCGCCTTGGCCCGGCGCGGCACCAGCAGCAGCCAGGGGAAGCGGCGGTCGTTCATCAGCCGCACCTGCGACAGCGACCAGTCGCGCCAGTCCAGGGTCGAGCCCGCGATCCGCGGGTCGAGGGCGAAGCCCGCCTCCTTCGCGGCGCTCATGACGACAGCCCCGGCACCGGCAGGCCGGTCCGGCGGCGCAGCTCCGGATCACGGATGCTCAGCTCCTCGCCGACCAGGTCCTGCGCCCCGGGCCCGCACAGCCAGGCGATGACCCGGGCCGGATGCTCCGGCGGGGCATGCGCCTCGCGCGGCATCTGGCTGACCGGGTTGATGCCGGAGGCGCGGATCTCGCCCTGCATCTCGGTATCGACCGTGCCGGGGCGGAAGCCGAAGGCGCGGATCCCCTGCCCGCCATACTCCAGGTGCAGCGACCGGGTCAGCATCGCGAGGCCGGCCTTGCCGGCGCAATAGGCGCTCCAGCCCTCATAGGCGTTCTCGGCCGCGCCGGAGCTGACATTGATCACCGTGCCGCCGCCGGCCTCGACCATGCCGGGCAGCGCCGCCCGTAGCACGGCATGGGCGCCGAGCAGGTTGACGGTGACGTTGCGGGCCCAGTCGGCCGGGTCGCAGTCGAGCAGACGGCCGATCGGCCCGACCATGCCGGCGTTGTTGACCAGGATGGTCGGCGCGCCCAGCGCCTCGGCCGCCTCCTCCACCAGCGCCTCGGCCCAGGCGATGTCGCCGATGTCGCCGGCGATCGCGACGGCCCGGCCGCCGGCGTCGGTCAGCTCCCGGGCGATCGCCTCGATCGCCTCGGCCGAGCGCGCGGTCAGCGCCACCGCAGCACCTTGCGCCGCCAGCACCCGCGCCGCCGCAGCGCCGATGCCGCGGCTGGCCCCGGTGACCAGGGCCACCTGCCCGCCCAGCCGGGGCAGAGCATCGGGTTCAGTCATGGTCACGGATCCTCCCTCCAACTCGCAAAGTCAGGCCCGCGCCGGTCACGGCACGGCATCGACGGCCTTCCGCACCCAGGCCAGATCCTCCGCCAGCGTCCGCCCGCAATGCCGCACATCGGCTGCGACGCCACGGCGATAGGCCAGGTAGCAGATCGCGCTGGCAGCGTTGTACAGCCGGACACGCTCGCGGTCGATCTCATGGCCCGCAGCCGGCTCATAGGCTGCGATCGCGGCCTCCAGAAGGCCCTCATCGGCATGGTCGAAGACGAGGTAGCGGAAATCTTGATGGCGGTCGTCCCAGGCGGCGCCGTCATAGTCGAAGACGCCCCGCAGGTCGCCCGTGACGGGGTCGACCGCGATGTTGTGCACCCCGAGATCGCCATGCACCAGGGCGCGGTCGTTCTCCGGAACATCGAGCGTTTCCCGGGCGTCCAGCACGCGGTCGATCCGGGCCAGGAGCGCGGCGTCGTCCGTCACCTCCGGCAGCCGCTCCCGGATCCATCCCGCCGGCTCCGGCCAGGGGACATGCTCCGGCAGCCAGCCGGCGACGTCGGGCCGGGCGATCCGGCCGTGCTGCTCCGCCAGGACCAGGCCCAGGGCATGCCCGAGCCGCCGGGCCAGGGCCTGGTCGGTGGCGATGCGTGCATAGAGCGCGGCGGGGTCGCAGGAGCCGGGCACCGCCGCCCGGAGATCGAAGCCGGCCCCGGATTCATAGAGGACCCGCGGCGCGCTGAAGCGGCAGCGTTCGGCCAGCAGGCGGAGCAGCCGGCGGTCCGCGACCAGCCGTCGCGCGCCCCTCTCATTTGCGGCAAACCAGGCCATCCGGTCGCCGGGCAGCCGCGCCAGCCAGCGATCCTCCCGCGCCTCCAGCGCAATCTCGTCCGGGCGGAGGTTGAGGCCCGCCTCCCGCAGCGCGGTGCAGACCTCTTCGGGGCTCACCCCTGCCACGCCCGCCCCTCGATCCGGCGGAAGGAGAGCACGCGGCGCACCCGATCCTCGACCGTGGTGTCGCCCTCGATCCGCAGCACCGGGCAGGGCAGCCGCGCCAGCCAGGCATTGTGCGCCTCGAGGTTGCGGCTGACCCGGGTGCCCAAATCATAGGCCTCGGCCCAGTCGAGGAAGGCGTGATAGGTCTCGTGCATCGCCCCGCCGGGGGCCAGCGCCGCGGTGCCGTAGCGCTCGATCTCGCGTTCCCGCAGCCGCTCCAGCCGCAGCGCCGGCGGGATGTGGAGGAAGACGACCAGGTCGAATCGCGGGATCAGCGGGTCGCCCCAGCGGATCAGCGAGCCGGTCAGCACCCAGCGATCGGCCCCGCCGAGCGCCTCGTCCAGCATCGCCAGCCGGTCCGGGATCGACCGCTTGTCCTGGAATGGCGGGTCGGTCGGCAGCCAATAGAAGTCGTCCGTGTCCAGGTGCAGCGCGCCGGTCGCAGCCGCCAGCGCCCGGCCCAGCGTCGTGGTGCCGGAGCCGGACGCGCCGGTGATGTGGATGCGCCTGGGCGCCATCGGTTCCCCCTTACGCTCTGCGGCTTGCACATAGCGCAGTGGCGTGATGTTGTCGCCCCGCCTCTCCGGCTTTCCCCCGCCTTTCCTGACTCCGGGCCTGCCATGCTGGTGATCTTCGACTGCGACGGCGTTCTGATCGATTCGGAAGTGATCTTCTGCGCCGTCGATTCCGAGGCGCTGGCGCGTCTCGGCCACACCGTGGCGCCCAGCGAGATCGCCCGGCGCTTCTGCGGCACGCCGCATCATGTGGCCTGGAGCACGCTGGCGGCGGAGCTGGGCTTCACCGTCGAGGACAGCATCATCGAGGAGATCCGGGCCGAGAGCGCCCGGCGCTTCCTGACCGAGCTGCGCGCCATTCCCGGCGCCGCCGAGGCGATCGCGGCCGCCGCCAAACTCGGCCATCCGCCCTGCGTCGCCTCCTCCACCGGCCTGCCGAATCTGCGCCGCAACCTGGAGACGGCCGGGCTGCTGGCGGCGGTCGACCCGAACGTGTTCTCGGCCAGCCAGGTCAAGCGCGGCAAGCCGGCGCCGGACGTGTTCCTCTACGCCGCCTCGCAGATGGGCGCCGATCCGGCGGACTGCCTGGTGATCGAGGATTCGATCCACGGCGTCACCGCCGCCCGGCGGGCGGGGATGAAGGTGGTCGGCTTCACCGGCGGCGGCCATGCCGATAACGGGCTGGGCCAGCGCCTCAAGGCCGCCGGCGCCGGCCGGACCTTCGCGACGATGGCGGAGATCGCGGCCTGGC
>NZ_JANX01000647.1 GCF_000767795.1 Inquilinus limosus MP06
CAGGAAGGCCAGCGCCTGACCACCGGCAATGCCGGGGGGCTGCAGGTCGAGGTCGACGGCCAGCCGGTGGCGTCGCTCGGCGGTCCCGGCCAGGTGGTACGCAACATCCAGCTCGACCCGCAGAAGCTGCGCGACCGGGCGTCGGTGAACTGAGCAGGCGCTGAGGGGGCGCCGTCGCACATGGTCGCAATGCCGCCTCCCGGATTGCGGGATCGGCGCGAAAGGGCCATGTTGTCGCGCAACGAACGCCGCATCACCTAAGGTTCCGTCATGAGCGCCGCTGTCCGCGCCTATCGCCAGATTCAACGCCGGAAGTCCCGCCTGATCCATGTCGGCAAGGTCCCGGTCGGCGGCGATTCGCCGATCACCGTCCAGTCGATGACCAACACCCGGACCACGGACATCCAGGCGACGATCGACCAGATCCGGCAGCTCGAGATCGCCGGGGCCGACATCGTCCGCGTGTCCTGCCCGGACGAGGAGTCGAGCGCGGCGCTGAAGCACATCGTGCCGGAAGTGACCGTGCCGATCGTCGCGGACATCCATTTCCACTACAAGCGCGGCATCGAGGCGGCCCAGAACGGCGCCGCCTGCCTGCGCATCAACCCCGGCAACATCGGCTCGAAGGAGCGGGTGGCCGAGGTGGTGAAGGCGGCGAAGGACCACAACTGCTCGATGCGGATCGGCGTCAATGCCGGCTCGCTGGAGCGCGAGCTCCTGGAGAAGTACGGCGAGCCCTGCCCGGAGGCGATGGTAGAGTCGGCGCTCAACCACATCCGGATCCTTGAGGACCACGACTTCTTCAACTTCAAGATCTCGTGCAAGGCGTCGGACGTGTTCCTGGCGGTCGCCGCCTACCAGGCGCTGGCCGAGGCCTGCGACTACCCGCTGCATATCGGCGTCACCGAGGCCGGCGGCCTGCGCAGCGGCACGGTGAAGTCGTCGATCGGCCTCGGCATGCTGCTGTGGTCGGGCATCGGCGACACCGTCCGCGTCTCGCTCTCCGCCGATCCGGTAGAGGAGGTGAAGGTCGGCTTCGACATGCTGAAGTCGCTCGGCCTGCGCCACCGCGGCGTCAACATCGTCTCCTGCCCGTCCTGCGCCCGGCAGCAGTTCGACGTGATCAAGACCGTCGAGGTGCTGGAGCAGCGCCTGGCCCACATCACCACGCCGATGACTGTCTCGGTGATCGGCTGCGTGGTCAACGGCCCGGGCGAGGCGACGATGACCGACATCGGCTTCACCGGCGGCGGCAAGGGCACGCATCAGGTCTACATCAACGGCCTGCCCGACCACCGGCTGAAGGACGAGGGCATCGTCGACCACCTGGTGTCGCTGGTCGAGGACAAGGCCAGGCAGATCGAGGCCGAGCGCGCCGCCGCCGAGGCGGCTTCGGCCCAGGCGGCGGAATGAGCGTGCGCCTGTCCGGCCGTTAGCGGGCCTCGGTGGATCATCATCCGACCGACCGGCCCGTTCCCCTGATTTGAGCCTTCCGTGCAACTCGACGAAAACCTGAACCGCGTCCTGTCCCGCGTGGCCGAGCTGCGCGACGGCATGGGCTCCGGCAAGCTGTCGCCGGACCAGTTCACCGCCTATTCCAAGGAATATTCCGAGCTCGAGCCGATCGCGGACGAGATCACGGCGCTGCACAAGGGCCGGGCCGAGCTGGCCCAGCTCGAGGCCATGGTGGCGGCCGAGACCGATCCGGAGATGAAGGCCCTGGCGCAGGAGGAGCTGTTCGCCCTGCGCGACAGCCTGCCGGCGCTGGAGCGGCGGGTGCAGGTGCTCCTGCTGCCGAAGGACGAGGCCGACGACCGCAACGCCATCCTCGAGGTCCGCGCCGGCACCGGCGGCGACGAGGCGGCGCTGTTCGCCGCCGACCTGTTCCGCATGTACCAGCGCTATGCCGCCATCCGCGGCTGGCGCTTCGAGGTGATGGACATCGCTGACACGCCGCTGGGCGGCTACAAGGAGGCGTCGGCCGAGATCAGCGGCCGCGGCGTCTTCGCCCGGCTGAAGTTCGAAAGCGGCGCGCACCGCGTGCAGCGGGTGCCGGAGACCGAGGCCCAGGGCCGCATCCACACCTCCGCCGCCACCGTGGCGGTGCTGCCGGAGGCGGAGGAGGTCGACGTCCAGATCGACGACAAGGACCTGCGGGTCGACGTGTTCCGGGCCCAGGGCGCCGGCGGCCAGCACGTCAACAAGACCGAGAGCGCGGTGCGCATCACCCATCTGCCGACCGGCATCGTGGTGGTGATGCAGGACGAGAAGTCGCAGCACAAGAACCGCGCCAAGGCGATGAAGATCCTGCGCGCGCGCCTGTACGAGGCCGAGCGCGCGGCCAAGGACGCGGCGCGGGCGGCCGACCGGCGCAGCCAGGTCGGCAGCGGTGACCGGTCGGAGCGGATCCGCACCTACAACTTCCCGCAAGGGCGGGTGACCGACCACCGCATCAACCTGACCCTCTACAAGATCGAGCGGGTGATGGCGGGCGAGGCGCTGGACGAGCTGGTCGAGGCGCTGATCGCCGAGGACGAGGCCGCCCGCCTCGCCGCCCTCGCCGACCAGCCGTGAGCCTGGATTGCGCTGGCCTTTACCAATCTGAGTCCCCCCTCCCCTTGCGGGAGGGGGGCAGGGGAGGGGTCTGCGCGCGTCCGCGCGCGAACGAGTCAGACCCCGAGACCAGGACTTCATCGGCAGGACGTCGAGCTCGGCTCTGGCCGAGAGAACCCCCTCCCCCTACCCCCCTCCCGCAAGGGGAGGGGGGACTTGGTTGGGTTGCGGCCCTACCGCCCCATGACCCCCCGCCCCCCCACGATCGCCCAAACCCTGCGCGACGGCACCGCCCAGCTGGCGGCTGCCGACATCGACGGCGCCGTGTCGGACGCCCGCATCCTGCTGATGCATGCGCTCGGCATCGACCGCACCGGCCTCCTGTCCCGCTCCGCCGAGGCCATGCCGGCGGAAGCGGCCACCCGCTACGCCGGATATCTGGACCGCCGCGCCGCGCATGAGCCGGTGTCGCGTATCCTCGGGCATCGCGAGTTCTGGAGCCTCGACTTCGCTCTCGGCCCGGCGACGCTGGACCCGCGGCCGGACAGCGAGACGCTGGTCGAGGCGGCGCTGGCCGCGGTCTCGGCCGACCGCTCCCTGCGCGTGCTCGACCTCGGCACCGGCACCGGCTGCCTGCTGCTCGCCGTGCTGCACGAGCGCGCTGCCGCCTTCGGCATCGGCGTCGACCGCAGCGAGGCCGCAGCCCG
>NZ_JANX01000648.1 GCF_000767795.1 Inquilinus limosus MP06
CGGCCCGCCACCTGCACGGGATCCGCCGCGCGGGCGAGCGGGCGCGCGACCTGATCGGCCAGATCCTGGCCTATGGCCGGCGCCGTGCCGCGCCCAGCCGGCCGGTCGACGTCCACGCCCTGGGCCGTCGAGGCCGCCTCGCTGCTGCGCGCCTCGCTGCCACCGGGGGTGGAGCTCGTCCTGGGGCAGGAGGATCACGCCGCGATGGTCGCCGGCGAGGCCGCGCAGATCCAGCAGGTGATCCTGAACCTGTGCAACAACGCGGCGCAGGCGATGGATGGGGCCGGCCGCATCGGGCTCGACGTCGAGCTGCACGACGTCGTGCAGGCGCAGGCCCTGAGCCATGGCTCGCTGATGCCGGGCCGCCATGTCCGCATCGCCGTCAGCGATGCGGGACGCGGCATCGACACCGAGACCCTGGGCCGGCTGTTCGAGCCCTTCTTCACCTCGCGCCAGGACGGCAACGGCCTGGGTCTGGCGACGGTCCGCGAGATCGTGCAGGAGCACGGCGGCGCGATCGACGTCTGGAGCCGGCCCGGCGAGGGCAGCCGCTTCGCCGTCTGGCTGCCCTGCATCGTCGAGGACGCGCCGGAAGCCCCCGTCGCCGCCTCGATGCTGGGGCGCGGCGAGGCGGTGCTGCTGGTCGAGGGCGACCGCAAGCTGATGCTGCGGGACGAGGAGATGCTGGCCGCCCTCGGCTATGAGCCGGTCGGCTTCACCGGCGGCGCCGACGCGCTGGCCGCCTGCCGGGCATCGCCGGACCGGTTCGACGTGCTGATCGTGAGCCACGGATCCTCCGCCCAGGAGGCACTCGATCTCGCGGCCGCGCTGCACGCGGCCGCGCCGCGGCTGCCGATCCTGCTGGCACTGCCGTCGAGCGAGCGGATCGACGCCGACGCGCTGGCCGCCGCCGGGGTGTTCGAGGTCGTCCGCCGGCCGCTCAGCTCGACCAATGTCGCCACCGTGCTGCGGACCGCGCGGTTCCGCGAGCGGGAGAGAGCCGGCGCCGCGGCCTAGCCGCCCTCGTCAGGGTGTGGCCGGGATCGGGATCGGCGCGATGAAGAGCGCGGTCTCGAAGGTGATGGTGCCGGTCACCGTGGCCAGCCACGCCGCGCCGATCGTCATGTTGAGCGCCGCGCCGACGGTCATCTGCATGGCGGCGCCGGCCGTGAGGCTCATCGCCGCCTCGCTGGTGACGCTGATCGCCGGGGCGACGAGCGAGATCGAGCCCGGGGTCAGGACGATCCGGCTGGCCCCGACCTGCAGCGTGATCGACTGCATGGCACTGATGGTGATCGACCCGGTCTCGCTGGTCACCGTCTGGTTGCGGTGGATGATGACCGTCTCGTCGTTCTCGACCTCGACCTGATGGTCCTTCTGGGCGTGCAGGAACACCAGTTCCTGCCCCTTCCTGTCGTCGATCGAGAACTCGGAGAAGTCCTGGGTGCCGCCGCGCAGGGTCGACCGGGTGCGCAGGCCGCTCTTGGTCTGCTCCGACGGCACCGGGAAGACCGGCTGCATCACCTCGTTGTAGACGCCGCCCACCACCACCGGGTTGTCGGGATCGCCGCTCATGAAGGAGACGGCGACCTCGGTGCCGACCCGCGGCAGGTGCTGCCAGCCCCAGCTGTTGCCGGCCCAGGGCTGGATCACCCGGACCCAGATCGCCTTGCCGGCCACCGTGTCCTTGCGATGGTCGAACATCAGCCGGACCTTGATCCGGCCCAGCGGGTCGGCGTGGATCTCCTCGCCGTCATTGCCCAGCACGGTCGCGGCGAAGATGCCGGCCATCACCGGGCGGGTGTTGCGGGCGTCGTCGCGCCACGGCGTCTTCTGCAGGAAGCAGGTGAAGTCGTTCTCGTAACTCGCGATCGCGGCGCCGGCGATCCAGCTGTCGTCGCTGGCCTTGTGGCGGACCGAGCGCAGGGCGTAGTCGATGCCCTCGGCCCGGGTGAAGGGGTCGCGCGCCAGGGTGAAGCGGCGGCCCGGGGCGAATTCGTGGTCGTAGCCGTGGCTGTGGGTCAGCGCCGACACCACCTCGGCATGCTGGATCCGGAACTTCGCCCGGTCGGCCGCCACCTGGTTGTCCATCGTCGCCGCCGGCCAGTTGTAGACGTCGCGGCGCGACGCGCCGGCGATCGGCAGCGTCGTATCCTCCCGTCCGTCGACCGGCGTGTTCGGCTTGGTGGGGTCGTAATCCTGCAGCCAGACCTCACCATGCGCGGTCGAATGCGTCTCCTCCCAGCGGTCGAGGACGTCGAAGTTGTTGCCCTCGTGGATCACCCAGTGCGACGGCAGCGTCACCGGCTTGAACGCCTCGTTGCCGTCGGTGATCACCAGGGTGTGGGACGTCTTGGTGTGCTCGAAGAAATAGAACCAGCCGCTCTCCTGCAGCAGCCGCTGGGCGAAGGCCAGGTCGGTCTCGTTGTACTGGGTGGTGTATTCGCGGACGGGGTTGCTGCGGTAGATCCGGAACTCGACCGGCTGGACCCCGTGCTCGGCGAAGATCGTCTGCAGGATCTCCTGCGCGGTCATGGCCTGGAAGATGCGGCTGTCCTCGGCCTGGCTGAGGAACCAGAGCCTCGGCACCACCTCCAGCCGGTAGGTCCAGCGGTCGCGCCGCGCCAGGCCGATCGCCTCCATCCGGCGGACCACGCCGTGGAAGAAGCGGTTCTCGGGCGGCCGGGTCGTCCCGTCCGCCGCGTCGCCGCCGCGGGGGATGCGCCGGACGGTCAGCCCGACCGGCTGGTACAGCAGCTCCTGCGGCCGGATGCTGCGTTCGGTGGAGACGACGGTCAGCGTCAGCTCGTAGGGGCGGCTGAGCTCCTCGACCGCTGTCAGCTCGATCGCGTGCAGCGTGCCCTGCTGCACCGGCAGCGTGTCGTCGCCGAGCGGCGAGGTGAGCAGCAGCATCGGCTCGTTGCGGCTGTCAGCCGGCATTCCGTGTCTCCTGAGATCCGTCGGTCATCCCGCATCCCCGGACAGGTCGCGGACCGAGACCGGGAGCGACGCCGGATAAGGCAGGCCGGCCAGCATCTCCTGGAACCGCTCGCGCTCTGCCGCGTCCTCGATCAGGGCGAGGCAGGCCTCCCGCAGCTGGTCCAGCGTCGCTGCCCGGGCCAGGGCGCGCTTGACCAACAGCCGCGCCACCGGACCGGCCGAATGGGCCAGGGCCCGCGTCACCGCCGCCACCGCCTCCGTGCCCTGGCGCGGCCGGCCCGG
>NZ_JANX01000649.1 GCF_000767795.1 Inquilinus limosus MP06
GAGGACGGCCGGCTGCAGCTCGCCGCCTATGTCGCGGCGCCGGGCGGCACGGATCTGGAGGCGGTGAAGGCCGCGCTCGCGGCGCGGCTGCCGGACTACATGGTGCCGGCCGCCTGGGTGCGGCTGGACGCCCTGCCGGTCACCGCCAATGGCAAGCTCGACCGCAAGGCGCTGCCGGCGCCCGAAACCGCGAAGCCGGCCGGCGACCCGCCGCGCGGCGAGACCGAGCAGGCGCTGGCCGCCCTGTGGTCCGGTCTGCTCGGCACCGACGCAATCGGCCGCGACGACAATTTCTTCGCCCTGGGCGGGGATTCGATCCTCAGCCTCAAGCTGCTGGCCCGGATCCGCAAGCAGGGGCTGGCCGGAGGGAAGGCGCTGACCCTGGCCGACATTCTCAACGCCCGCAGCCTGGCCGATCTCGCCGCCCGGATCGCGCCGGCGGCGCAGGGGCCGGAGGTGGTGCATCTGCAGCAGGGCGGCAGCGGCGTGCCGCTCTACTGCCTGCCGGGGCTGATCGTGAACTCGACCGAGTTCGCCTCAATGGTCGCGGCGTTGGGCGGCGACCGCCCGGTCACCGGCTTCGTCAGCCACGTCTATACGGAGCAGCGCTGGCGCGGCTACGACATGGCGGCGCTGGCCGAGGAGTTCGCCGCCCATATCGAGCGCACGGCCAATGGCCGCTGCGCCCTGCTGGGCTGGTCTTCCGGCGGCGACCTGGCCTTCGAGACGGCGCACCGCCTGAAGGGCCGGGTGGCGGTCGAGTTCCTGGGCCTGGTCGACGTTTTCGAATCCGTCCCGTTCCGTACCGATCGGACGCTGTCGGAAGAGGAACGGCAGCGGGCCGCGGCGCTGCTGGAGCAATGGCTCGGCCGGTCGGCCATGGCGGCGCGGTGGCGGGCGCTGTTCGGGCTGATGGACAAGGCGGAGCGGGCGGCGCTGGAGGCCTATGTCCTGGCCGAGGGCGACGGGCTGCCGGCGGACGGACCCGATCTGACCTCGCGCGAGTTCGAGCTGTGGGCGATGCTGGACAAGCGGCTGCGCGCGGCGCGCTACGCGTACCGGCCGCTCGACCTGCCGGTGCATGTCTGGCAGGCGGAGGATTCGCTGAGCCAGCCGGAGCCGCTGCGGGACTGGAGCCTGCTGGCGCCGGTGGCCGCGCTGGACCGGGTGGCGGGCGCCGTGCATCTCGACATCATCCACGCCCCGGCCTTCCAGGCCGGCGTGCGGGAAGTGCTGCGCCGGGCCGATGCCGTTCCGGCGGTGGCGGCGCAGTAGGGGAAGGGCCGCGGCCCCGCCGGTCAGTGCGGATAGCTGATCGGCGGGCCGCCGGCCGGGTGGGGCAGGACGCCCATCGGGATGCCGTAGATCGCCTGCAGCCGTTCCGGATGCAGGATCGTGTCCGGGGCGCCACGGGCGATCAGCCGCCCGGAATGCAATGCCACGATGTCGTCGCAGAACCGGGCCGCCATGTTGATGTCGTGCAGCACCACGACGACGCCCAGGCCCTTGCTGCGGCTCAGCCGCTGCACCAGCGCCAGGACGTCGACCTGATGGGCGATGTCGAGGGCGGAGATCGGTTCGTCCAGCAGCAGGCAGGCGGCGTCCTGCGCCACCAGCATCGCCAGCCAGGCCCGCTGCCGCTCGCCGCCCGACAGGGTCTCGACCAGCCGGTCGGCAAAGGGGGCGATGTCGGTCAGCGCCATCGCCTCTTCGACCTTCTCCCGGTCGGTGGCGCTGAAGCGGCCGAGCGCGCCGTGCCAGGGATAGCGGCCCAGCGCCACCAGCTCGCGCACCAGCAGGCCGGCGGCCGGGGGCGTCTGCTGCGGCAGATAGGCGACGCGGCGGGCGAAGGCGCGGTCGGCCCAGTCCCGCAGCGGCCGGCCCTCGAACCGGACCGTGCCGGCGCTGGGCGGCTGCTGCCGGGCCAGGAGCTTCAGCAGCGTCGACTTGCCGGAGCCGTTATGGCCGATCAGCCCGGTGACCCGGTGCGGCGCCAGCCTCAGGTCCAGCGGCTGCAGCAGGGCGCGGCCGGCGACGGCGAAGGCGGCCTGCGACAGCTCGAACATCGTCGGCCCGGCATCGGTCTCGGCCACAGGGGCGGGGGCGGTATGGTTCACGCCGGTCTCGCTTTCTCCAGCGGGCAGGTCGAGCACAGCTCCAGGCTGGGGATCAGGTAACGGATGCAGCAGACACGCCGCACCCTCTTTCGATCGCCGCCGCGCTCGACATATCGCACCGGCTCGAACAGCGGGTTGGGGCGCCGGCCGGGCCAGTCGCGACTGGCCATCAGCGCGCGGGCCTGGGCCGGGCCGGGGCCACGCGCCAGCCCGGACGCCTCGATCTGCCGCAGCAGGTTCTCGAACAGGTTGCCGACATTGCTCCACAGCACCTTCGCGGTGGCGCCGCTCTGCGCCGCCAGCGCCCGGATCAACGGCTCGATATGGCCGTCGACCAGTGCCCCGAAGCGCTCGAACCCGTCGGCCGGGGTGGCCGGGCCGCCGCCATGCGGCAGCTTGAACGCCGTCGTCTGCCCGTCCGGGGCGACGATCACCTCGACCTCGTCGAGATCCGTCGGCAGGCCATGTTCCAGCAGCAGGCTCGCGGCCACCACCGGCGTCAGCAGCATCCAGAAATGCCACTTCGTCCACATCGAGGCGACGGCCCGCGGCTCCGGCTGGTCATAGCGCCGGGCGAAGCGCTCCAGGATCGGGCCCAGCACGGCGGGGTCGAGCAGCTCCGATCCCCGCAGGCCTGGCCGTGGATCATCGGCCAGCGCCAGCCGGTCGGCGAAATCGGCCAGCGGGCCGACGAAGATCGGGGCCAGGGCGTCGATCATGGGGCAGCCGAGGAGATCATGCCGGCCGTCGCCGTTGCATCAGCCAGATGAAATACGTGCCGCCGACGAAGGTGGCAACCAGTCCCGCCGGCACCTGCCAGGGGAAGGCGATGGTGCGGCCCAGCCAGTCGGCCAGCACCATCAGCCCCGCGCCCAGCAGGCCGGCGGCCAGGATCTGCGGCGTCGGCCGCCGCAGGCCGAGCATGCGGACGATGTGCGGCGCCATCAGCCCGACGAAGCTGAGCGGGCCGACGGTCAGCGTCGCCCCGG
This sequence comes from Inquilinus limosus MP06, assembly GCF_000767795.1. GTDB lineage: Bacteria > Pseudomonadota > Alphaproteobacteria > DSM-16000 > Inquilinaceae > Inquilinus > Inquilinus limosus_E. Next base: position 3,107 of record NZ_JANX01000649.1, read on the forward strand.
CGGTCAGGATGGCGGCCAGCAGCAGCAGGGCCGCCCGGCTGCGGGCCAGCGAGACACCCAGCGCCCGGCCGGTCGCGGGGCCCAGCGGCAGGATGGTCAGCCAGCGCC
>NZ_JANX01000650.1 GCF_000767795.1 Inquilinus limosus MP06
AGCAGCGCCTGGCGATCGATGCCGGCCGCGCCCCGCTGCCGCGCAGCGACGAGGACGCGCTCGACATCCCGGCCTTCCTCCGCCGCCAGGCGAACTGAGGCCGGTCCGTCCGCTTCCATCCACCGGCCGCATGCTCCCCTCGCGGCCGGTGGGGATCTTGATGTGCTCTCGCCGCCCGCCTCCGCGGGCGGCTTTTTTATGCGCCGTGTGCGCCCGGCCTTGCCGTGACGGCAGCCCCGGCCTATCAGCAAGGGCCGGGTAGCGAGTCGATTCCCGCCGGTTGACGCGGTTCGTGGGGCCGGCATCCGCCGGGAACAGGAGCGCGGCTAAGTCATTGCTTCGGTTGGGATCTGACCGCAATGCGCCCGCGTAACACATCGAAACAAAGTGTGATTTTTTCTGGCGCGCCAGCCGGTCTAGGGTGCCTTCGTCCCGAAAGGGACGCTCAATCAGCACTTTGCAGCGCGAAGTGCATGTAAAGCGAAGCGAAGGACACCTCCATCGTGGCTCACATCTCGGCGGAATCGGGTGCGGCAACGCAGAAGACGCTGAAGACCGCGATCAAGTGCACCGGCGTCGGCCTGCATGGCGGCCAGGACGTCACCATGGTGCTGCGCCCCGGTGAGATCAACACCGGCATCGTTTTCGTGCGCACCGACGTCCCCCAGGGCCGGCGCAGCATCACCGCGCGCTGGGACAAGGTCACGGACACGCGTCTGTGCACCGTCATCAGCAACGCCCAGGGCGTCGCGGTCGGCACCATCGAGCATCTGATGGCTGCGCTGCGCGGCTGCGGCGTCGACAACGCCGTGGTCGAGCTGAACGGCCCGGAAGTGCCGATCATGGACGGCAGCGCCGCCCCCTTCGTGTTCCTGATCGAATGCGCCGGGCTGGTCAGCCAGCCGGCGCTGCGCCGCAGCATCCGCGTGCTGCGCCCGGTCGAGGTGACGGCCGAGGACCGCTGGGCCCGGCTGACGCCGTCGGCCAGCACCACCTTCAGCTTCGAGATCGACTTCGCGAGCCGCGCCATCGCGCATCAGGAAGGCCTGATCCGGCTGGCGAATGGCAACTTCAAGACCGAGATCGCCCGCGCCCGCACCTTCGGCTTCGCCCAGGAGGTGGAGGCGCTGCGCCGCCACGGCCTCGCGCGCGGCGGGTCGCTGGAGAACGCGATCGTGGTCAATGGCGACCGGGTGATGAACGCCGAGGGCCTGCGCTACGAGGACGAGTTCGTGCGCCACAAGATCCTCGATTCGATCGGCGACCTGTACCTCGCCGGCGCCCCGATCCTCGGCCATTTCCATGGCTACAAGGCCGGCCACGCGCTGAACAACCAGCTGCTGCGGGCCCTGTTCGCCGACGACACCGCCTGGTGCTACGACACCAGCTTCGGCGCCGAGACCGCGGCCGAGCCCTGGGCCCGGCCCGCGGCCGCCGCCGCTTCGCTGCCCACCGCCAACGCAGCCTGATCCCGTTCCGCTTGCCGCCGCCGCTCTTCCCCGATTCTCGCGGAAGGGCGGCGTGCGTCCGTCTGCGGGAAGGCGTCTCGCCATTCGCGTTCGGGGTGGGTATATAGGGGCCCGGACAGAACCGAAGGCGATGATCGAGTGAACAAGCGTCTGCAGTTTCGCCACCTGGCGCGGGTCGGGCTCGTCCTGCCGGCCGTTCTTCTCACCGCCTGCGGCGGTTCCTCCTCCGACAAGGACAAGCCCGCCGCGGATCAGCCGCCGGAGGCGCTCTATTCCCAGGCGCAGCAGGCGTTCGACGACAACGACTTCAAGACCGCCTCGTCCCGGTTCGACGAGGTCGAGCGGCAGCACCCCTATTCGAGCTGGGCGACCAAGGCCCAGCTGATGTCGGCCTATTCCAGCTACAAGCGCGGCGACTATGACGGCGCGACCGTGGCGCTGGACCGCTTCATCAGCCTGCATCCGGGCAGCGAGGAGCTGGCCTACGCCTATTATCTCAAGGCGCTGTGCTATTACGACCGGATCTCGGATGTCGAGCGCGACCAGCGCATCACCCAATTGGCCACCAACGCGCTGAACGACGTCATCACCCGCTTCCCGAACAGCGACTACGCCCGCGACGCCAAGCTGAAGCTGGACCTGACCTACGACCAGCTCGCCGGCAAAGACATGTCGATCGGCCGCTTCTACCTGAAGCGGGGCGAGTACAACGCGGCGATCAACCGGTTCCGCAGCGTGATCAAGAATTGGCAGACCACCAGCCAGGTGCCGGAGGCGCTGGAGCGCCTCGTCGAGGCCTATGTCGCGCTCGGCCTGAAGGATGAGGCCCGGCACGTGGCGGCGGTGCTGGGCCACAACTATCCGGGCGACCCCTGGTACCAGGACGCCTATGTGACGCTGACCGGGTCCGGCATCCGGCCGCCCGACGAGAAGGACTTCTTCGACCGCACCCTCGAGTCGCTCTTCTGATCCCATGCTGGCCGGACTTTCGATCAGGAATGTCGTTCTGATCGAACAGCTCTCGCTCGGCTTTGCCGAAGGCCTGTCGGCGCTGACCGGCGAGACCGGGGCCGGCAAGTCGATCCTGCTCGACGCGCTGGGCCTCGCCCTCGGCGGCCGCAGCGAGGCCGGGCTGGTGCGGCACGGGGCGGACGCCGCGACCGTCAGCGCCGAGTTCCTGCTGCCCGACGATCATCCGGTGAAGGGCCTCCTCGCCGCCCAGGACCTGCCGGTCGACGACACGCTGGTGCTGCGCCGCAGCGTCGGCGCCGATGGCCGCAGCCGCGCCTTCGTCAACGACCAGCCGGTGTCGATCGGCCTTTTGCGCCAGATCGGCGCCGGGCTGGTCGAGGTGCACGGCCAGTTCGACACCCAGGGCCTGCTCGATCCCCGCACCCATCGCGAGGTGCTGGACGCCTATGCCGGCGCCGGGGCGCTCGCTGCCGCCTGCGCCGAAGCCTGGGAGACCTGGCGCGGCGCCCTGCGGCGGCAGGAGGACGCCCTGGCGGAGGCCGAGCGGGCCCAGGCCGAGGAAGGCTTCCTGCGCCATTCGGTCGAGGAGCTGGAGGCTCTGGCGCCGGAGCCGGGCGAGGAGGCGCAGCTGGCCGAGCGCCGGGCCCTGCTGCAGCACCGCGAGAAGGTGATGGAGGGCGTCACCGCCGCGCTCTCGGAGCTGTCCGGCGACCGCGGCGCCGAGCGAGCCCTGGTGGCGGCGCAGCGGGCGCTGCAGCGCATCGCCGACCG
>NZ_JANX01000651.1 GCF_000767795.1 Inquilinus limosus MP06
CGTCAGCCGCCAGTCGTCCTGCGCCGCCACCGCCGCGTGCAGCGCCTTGAGGCTCGACTCCGGCTGGGCCTGGTGGACGATGCCGGTGGTCGCGGCCAGCGGCGCGTCATGCGCGGTCATCGCCCAGTCGAGCAGCGGCTGCCAGGCGGCGGCCTGCCGCTCCGCCAGCGCCGCCGGCGCCTCGGCCCGGTAGCACAGCAGGTCGGTGCCGCCATAGGGGGCGATGGTGTCGATGATCACCTGCCGATTCGGCGCCACCTTGTCGATCGCCGTCGCCGCCAGCTGCATCAGCGGCATGGCCGAAGGCACCACCTCGTCGGCCTGGGCGTCCCATTCCGCTGCGACCGCCTCGGCCAGCGCCCGGGTGGGCAGGGTGAAATCGGCCTTGGCCGGACTCCGGATCGGCTTGCCGTCGAGAGTGACGCCGAAGCCGCCGCCGGCCGGCACCACATCCACCGTCTTGTAGAAGCGCTTCATCGTCCCGATCCCGTCACTCTCCGCCCGCGCCGATATCGGCAATCGCGGCGGCCGATGCAACCTGCTTCCGTCCCGGCCGCAGGGATGCTACCGCGGAGCCACGATGCAGCTCGACATGACCAACACCTTGATCATCCTCGCCGTCGCCTTGGCGGTGACGGCGGCCATGCTGGTGATGGACCGGCGCAAGCCGCCGCCGGGCGAGGTGCGGCTGTTCCCGGTGATCCCGGTGATGATGGTGGCGGCGCTGGTGGTGATCCTGATGGCGGCGCATCTGGTCTCGCTGGTCACCGGGCATCCGCTGCAGGGCCGCGGCGGGTTCTGATTTCGCAGCCATCCATCGTCATTCCGTGCGCGCTGCGGCGCGGAGCGCCGCTGCGCAGACACGGGATCTCTGCGCGATGGTCAACCAGATCCCGGGTCTGCAGCGCATCACGTCGTGCTGCGCAGCGCCCGGGATGACGAATGAGAGACGACCGAGGCCTACTGCCCGTTCCAGGGCGTCAGCGCCTCGACCTTCAGCTTGCGCTGCTCCTCCTTCGGCAGCTTGTAGTCGCCCTTGTAGGGTGCCGATTCGAAGGAGCCGTAGGTCGGGTTGGCAATCGCGATCCAGTCGCGGCCCCAATGGTCCTTGGCGGCTTCGAACGCTGCCTGCCGCTCCGCCACCGTGCCCTTGTAGGCGTCGGTGAAGTCGCCGAAATTGTCGCCGATCAGCAGCAGGATCCGGTAGTCCTTGGCGATGACGGCACGGCGCGTGCCCTTGGCCGAGCCCCAGTCCGGCTGCTCCTTGGCGCTGAGGAAGGTGTCGACATTGTCGCCCATCGGGAAGCCCAGCGCCTTCATGTGCTCGACCGTCGGCCCCTCCTCCTCCTTGGTACGGTTGGTGACGTAGAACACCTTCACGCCCTTCGACGCGGCGTATTGCGTGAACTCCACCGCGCCCGGGATCGGGGTGTCGATCTTGGCCTTGACGTAGGCCGTCCAGGTCTTCGGATCGAAGCCCGAGCCCACGGCCACGTTGCGGGCCTGGTAGGGCGAGGTGTTCAGCACCGTGTCGTCGACATCCAGCACCACCGCCGGCGGGAAATTCCTGAAGTCGCCGGTCTGCTCCGCCGGCGCCGCGGTGCGCGACGGGTCGGCCAGCGCCTCGTCCAGCCGGAGGCGGGCCAGGGCATAGGCGCCGATCGCATTGGCCTGCGCCTCGACCGAAGTCTGGTCCCACAGCACGGCGTTGAGGTTGTCGTCCGCGCCAGGTCCCTGCTGGGCCTGGGCGGTTCCCGCCACGGCCATCATCGCCAGGGCCGAAGCCCATCCCATGCGCACCATCCGAAGCCTCCTTTTGTTACAGTTTCGTGACAGCATATGAGCAGCGTCGGACCGCCGGTCGCAACCCCGTTCGCGCCGGATGTCCCGCGCCTCCGCGCCGTGTTAGGAGTGCGGAGCGCGACGAAGGGGAGGACCGATGTACACGCTCTATGCCACGCCCGGCACCGGCTCGACGCTCAGCGAGATCATGCTGGCCCTCGCCGGCGTGCCCTTCGCCATCAAGTCGGTCGACATCTACGAGAATCCGGCCGATCGCGAGATGCTGCAGCGCCTGAACCCGCTGACCCAGGTGCCGGTGCTGGTGCTGCCTGACGGCACGGTGATGACCGAGAGCGCGGCGATCACCCTGCACCTGGCCGATGTGGCGCCGCAGGCCGGGCTGGCGCCGCCGGCCGATCATCCGGACCGCCCCGCCTTCCTGCGCCGGCTGGTGTTCATCGTCGCCGCGCTGTACCCGACCTGGGCCTATGGCGACGATCCCGGCCGCTGGGTCAGCGGCGACGAGGCCAAGGCCGAGCTGCGCCGCTCCACCGACGAGCACCGCAAGGTGCTGTGGCGGCAGATGGAGGCCGCGGCCGGCAGCCCCTGGTTCCTGGGCCAGACCCGCACCGCCCTCGATATCTATATCGCGGTGATGAATCGCTGGCGGCCCCGCAGCGAGTGGTTCACCGCCGAATGCCCGAAGCTGTCGGCGATCGCCGGCCGGCTGCGCGCCGACCCCGAGCTGGCCGAGGTCTGGCAACGAAACGAAGGCTGATCCGTTCCTTCCCCGATCTCCGCCCTGCGACCGAGGACCGCCGTGAAGAAGCTGATCAACAATCCGCGCCATGTCCTGCGCGAGATGCTGGAAGGTTTCGTCGACCTGCATGCCGGCCTGGCCCTGCTGGAGGAGGAGGCGGTGGTGATCCGCGCCGACCTGCCGGTGCCGGCGTCACGACCCGTGGCCCTCCTGTCCGGCGGCGGCAGCGGGCACGAGCCGGCCCATGCCGGCTATGTCGGCGCCGGCATGCTGGCGGGCGCGATCGCCGGCGACGTCTTCACCTCGCCCAGCGTCGATGCCGTGCTGGCCGGCATCCGCGCCGCCTCCGGCCCCTCCGGCGCCGTGCTGGTAGTCAAGAACTACACCGGCGACCGCCTCAACTTCGGCCTGGCGGCCGAGCTGGTGCGGGAGGAGGGCATCCCGGTCGAGATCGTGGTGGTGGCCGACGACGTGGCCCTGCGCGACACGGTGGAGCCGGCGCGCCGCCGCGGCATCGCCGGTACCGTGCTGATCCACAAGCTGGCGGGCGCCGCCATCCGCCGCGGGCAGGACGCTGGAGGAGTCGCCGCCCTGGCCCGCGCCGCCGCCGCCGACCTCGGCACGATGGGCGTGGCGCTGGGCGCCTGCACCGTCCCCACCGCCGG
>NZ_JANX01000652.1 GCF_000767795.1 Inquilinus limosus MP06
ACAGGATCGCGGTCGGCCGCGGCGACAGCGCCAGCAGGGCCCGGTGGCCGCGCAGCCGCTCTCGGCGGTGTAGTCGCCGCAGCGATGCCAGGCCGGATCGGCGGCCAGTCCGGCCTCGGCCATCCCCTCCTGCCAGCCCAGCAGGCGCTGCCGGCTGCCATTGACCTGCGCCGGCGTGTTGATCAGGGCGATGCGGCGGTGGCCGCGGGCCGTCAGCCAGGCTGTGGCGATGCGGCCGCTGGCGCGATGGTCGGCATCGACGAAGGGCGTCTCCGGCCGGTCGCCGTCGCGGCCGAGCATGGCGAAGGGAAAGCCCTGCCGGCGCAGATAGGCGGCGCGCGGATCGTCGACGCGGACCCGGGTCAGGATCACCGCGTCGACCCGGCGGCCCTCGACCAGCCGGCGCAGCGTCTCGATCTCGTGCTCGTCCGGCGCGGCGCCGGCGACCAGCAGGGCGTAGCCCGCCGGCGCCAGCACCGCGTCGAGGCCGGTCAGGAGCGGCAGGAAATAGCTGTCGACGAGGCCCGCGGGCGACGGGGTCAGCAGGAAGGCGACCGCGTCGGCCCGGCCGCGGCGCAGGGTGCGGGCCAGGGCATTCGGCGTGTAGCCGACCTCCCGCGCCGTCGCCAGCACCCGCTTGCGGGTCTCGTCGGCGACGTCGCTGTGGCCGTTGAGCGCGCGGGAGACGGTGTAGGTCGACAATTCGAGCAATCGGGCCAGTTCGACGATGCCCACCCGTTTGCCATCCGCCATTCGCGCGTCATCCTGTGATCAGTCTTCGATCTCCGCGAACAGCAGCACTGCCGCCGCCGTACCGGAGGCGCCGGTGCCGCCGAGCCCCTCGCCGGTGATCGGGTTGAAATACTCGCGGAAGCCGCTTCGCTCGACAACGGCTATGCTGTCGCGGCGGATGCGGGCCGCCAGATCCTGTCGGCCGGCGCGCCGCAGCCCGTCATGCAGCAGCCAATTCAGGGCCGGCGAGACCGCGCCGTGCCAGGGGCGCCGGGGGTCGAATTCGGGCCGGCCGGGCTCCGCGCTCGGCACCGCGACCGCGACCTGATCCAGCCAGCCTTCCAGCCCGGAGATCAGTTGCGGGTGCCGGGCCGCCAGGGTCGGGTCGGCGTAAAGCGGGAGGAACCCGCCGATCCCGGGCCCGCCGATGGCCTCGCCGGTAGCGGCATCGCGCGAATGATACAGGCCGTCGGCCGGGTCCCAGCAGGATTCCAGCGCTATCCGGGTCCGGGCGATCATGCGGTCGACCTCGGCCATGCCGGCACGGTCGTCGATCATGTCGAGGAGGAAGCGCAGGTCGCGATTGGCGCGCTGCAGGATGGCGTTGAAGCCGATCTCGGCGATCCGGAACGGGGGCTCGGCGCCGCCGCGGACGGGGCTGTCGTCCAGCCCGCCCTCCCGCGGATCGACGATCTCCGCCAGGCCGGTGCCCGCGGAACTCCGCGCCGTGACGAGCCAGCGATGCCAGTCCAGCAGCCTCGGAGCCAGCGCCCGCAGGCGGGGGCGCGACCGCTGCACGCCACAGCGCTCGAACAGGTGGCGCACGACGCAGGCGGCCAGCGGCGGATGGGTCGGGGCCGGCTCCTCTGGCCCGCCGGGCTCGTCGGAGTGGACCAGGATACGAGGCACCATGCCGTCCGGCCGCTGCCCGTCCAGCAGGGTCTCGATCTCGGTCCAGGCCCGGGTCTCGTCGAACGCGGCGAGGCCCAGCGCGGCCAGGCAGGACTCCCAGTTCCGCTGGGTCTCCGCGGGGGCGGTATCGGTCGGTGCGGTATAGGCGCCGCGATCATTGCCCTGGAGGACGGCGATCGCGGCTGCGGTCAGCTCGATGGTCATCAATGCTCGCGTCGGTTCGGGCGGGCCGGCGTCGTCTTGTGGATTTATATAAAGCTTTAGGAAAATACAATTGATAATCCGGTGGCGGCGTCCGGGCCGGACACGATCACGGCTTTACCGCGAGGCGGCGGCCAGCCACACTGACCGGCATGAGGCGCTTGGCGTCATGCGCCCCCGTCATCGTCCTGGCGGCATGGGGGGTGGCCGCCCACGCGGCAGAGATGACGGTCGCGGGGATCACCTTCAGCGACGCGGAAGGCGGCTTCGTGCTCGAATCCGCCACCGGCACGGGCCGGCTGGACGACCCGTTCGTGGTGGTCGAGCGGATCACCGGCAAGGGCGAGGCGGCGCTGACCGTCGCCGGGCTGACCGCGGCCTTCGGCAACCGGGTCGGCACCGCCCATCTGGCCGGCTTCGCCCTGGTCAAGGTGGTGCGCAACGACACGGCGGATACCTGGCGCGACTTCCCGGTCGAGCTACAGGAGCGGCGCGGCGATCAGAGCCCCTATGGCGACGGCCTGTCCTTCGCCCAGGCGCCGGAGGCGGAGCGCGGTGTCCGCGCCGACCGCTTCGCCGCGGCCCAGATGTATGACGAGCCGCGCGACATGGTGGTGTTCCATGACGGCGCGGTGCCGCCGGGCGGCACGGTGGTGCTGCGCGTCGTGATCACCGACAACACCCCGGCGGCGCGCTTCTATGTGGTGCAGCGCCGGCTGCAGCCGACCGCATCCCTGCCGCCGCGACGCATCGTGGCCCGGGCCGGGCCGTGAGGGGCGTTCTGCGCCAGGCGGTCCTGGCCGGCCTGCTGCTGTGCCTGGGGCTGCCGGCCGCGGCGCGGGCGGGAGAGATCACGGCCGAGGGGCTGGTGTTCAGCGACGCCGAGGGCGGCTTCGTGCTCGAATCCGCGACCGGCACGGGCCGGCTGGACGACCCGTTCGTGGTGGTCGAGCGGATCACCGGCACCGGCGAGGCGGCGCTGACCATCACCGGGCTGACCATGGGCTTCGGCAACCGCATTGCCACCGCGCATCTCACCGGCTTCGCCCTGACCAAGATCGTGCGCAACGACACCGGTCAGGCCTGGCGCGACTTTCCGGTGGAGCTGGAGCGCAAGCGCGGCGAGGGCAGCACCTATGATGACGGCCTGTCCTTCGCCCAGGGGCCGCAGGTGCACCGGTCGATCTGGGCCGAGGGCTTCGTCAACGGCCGGGTGATCGACGAGCCGCATGACGGGCTGGTGTTCGAGGACGGCGTCATCCCGCCCGGCGGCACGGTGACGCTGCACCTGGTGGTCACCGACAACATGCCGGCCGGGCCGATCTATCTGGTAC
>NZ_JANX01000653.1 GCF_000767795.1 Inquilinus limosus MP06
GGCTGCGCCACGCGGCCCGCCTGCTGCTGGGCCGGTCGCCCCGCTGGACCGCCCGGCTGGTCGACCGGGCGCGCCCGCTGCGCGAGCTGCTGGTCGCCTACGACCTGCACGCCCCCTGGGTGGGCGGGCGGTTCGACCCGCAGCGGGTGGCCTGGTGCCGCCGCATCGCTGGGGCGCGGTTCCGCCTGACGCCGGGCCGGGTCCTGCTGCTGCTGTGCGGGCTGGGGCGTTGCTCCAGAATCCCCGGCTCGTCCTGGTGTGGGGCGTGGTGTTCGGCGCCATCCTGGCTTGGCAGCACCTCCGCAGCATGCGTTCCTAGCGGCCGGCGGCAGCCGCCCATGGACGGGAGGGACCGGATGACGATCTCGATGTACCAGGCCTCGGTGCCGGCCTTCGCCCGGGCGCTCACCAATTGCCGCGGCATCCTGGCGAAGGCCGAGGCGCACGCCCTGGCCGAGGGGCTCGATCCGGCGGTCCTGCTGGAGACCCGGCTGGCGCCCGACATGTTTCCGCTGCACCGGCAGGTGCAGATCGCCGCCGACGGCGCCCGCGGCGCCGCGGTCCGGCTGGCCGGCCTGCCGCTGCCCGACCCGGAGGCGGAGGATGTCGCCGTGTTCAACCGCGGCATCCAGCACCGCTTCCCGCCCGCTCCCGTGAGCTTCTCGGCGCTCACCGCCCGGCTCGACGCCGCCCTCGCCGTTCTCGAGGCGCTGCAGCCGGAGCAGGTCGACGGATCGGAGGCGCGGGTGATCGACGTCACCCTGGGCGGCCGCACCCGCCGCTTCGCCGGCCTGCCCTTCCTGCTGCACTACGCGCTGCCGAACCTGCAGTTCCACATCGCCATGGCCTACGCCATCCTGCGCCACGCCGGCGTCGCGCTGGGCAAGCAGGATTTCGAAGGACCGGCGGTCTATGCGAGCCTGCCGCTCACGCCCTAGCTCGCCGGACGGGCCGTGCAGTCCACGGTGGCCTCGAGAAAGGCCGGCTGGGCCGAGGTGGCGTTGTAGAGCGCGTCGACGACCCGGCAGCCGGACACCTTCTCGATCGCCTTGATCTGCGCCGGCTTGAGCAGGATCAGCGGCGGCACCGTCGCGATCGGCGCGTCGGGCGAGAACCAGGACGCGTACCAGCCGTCATTCTTGATCACCGAGACGGTATAGCCGTTCTCGACCAGGCGCTGCTTGGTCGGGTTGGTCCAGTTCCGGATCGCACTGTTCTCGCAGCCGGACAGCAGCGTGGCCATCGCCAGCGCGGCCGCCGGCACCATCAGGGCACGACGCATTCTTCCCCCCTTGAAACGGCTTTCGCCACACGGCCGCCGGACCCGGTGCCCGCCCGCTACTGCCCCGCCGTCACCGCCGGCGCGTTCAGCACCGCCATGCAGGCGGCCGGCAGCGGCGGCGGGACATAGGGCTTGCCGCCCTTCTTCGGCACGGGCGCGCGCATCGGGAACCAGGACATCAGGTCGGCGCCGCAGCCGTCGCCGGGCGGCGCCGGGTCCTGCTCGCGGCACAGCGGGCTGCCGGAGGGGCAGCCGATGCGGATGTGCAGATGCTCGTTGTGGCCGGTCCAGGGCCGCACGACGTGGAGCCAGGACCGGTCGTCCCAGTTCATCGCGCACAGCTCGCGCTTGATGGCCGGGTGGATGAAGATGCGCTCGACCCGCGGCTCGGTCGCCGCCAGGCGGATCAGCTGCGCCTGCTGCGGCGACAGGGCGCCGCGCGGGATGTAATCGGTCCAGGGGCCGGTGATGTATTCCGGCTTCAGCGTCTCGCGCTGATCGCGTGCCAGCATCGGCAGGTCGAGCCGCAGCCAGATGTCGGCGTCCAGCCCGTTCTCATGCGCCGCATGGTCGGTGATCGGGCCGCCGCGCGGCTGGCCCATATCGGCGATCAGGATCGGCGGCAGGCCGGCGGCCTGGGCCCGGCGGCCGAGATCCGCCAGCGTCGCCACCAGGGTCGGGTGGCCCCAGTTGCGGTTCCGGCTGAGGCGGATGATCTGGTAGCCGGGGCCTTCCGGCGGCAGCTGCACCGCGCCGGCGATGCAGCCATTGGAATAGCTGCCGATCACCTGCGGCGCGCCCTGCGTGGCCAGTCGCACCCGGCTCCAGGCGGGATCCTCCTCCACCGCGCCCGCCGGCGCCCCCGTCAGCAACAGGGGAGCCAGCAGCCAGGCGGCGGCCAGCGCCGTCCCGATCCGTTTCGCGATCACCCCGATCCCTCCGCTTCCGCCGACTCGCCCCGCCAGGATGCGCGTCCTGGCGGCGGAGTTGAAGCCCTGGCAAAGGCTTTCCCATCCCTCACCGTCATTGCGAGCGTAGCGAAGCAATCCAGGGGCCAGGGCGAGCGGCCCTGGATTGCTTCGCTACGCTCGCAATGACAGCCTTGGGCGAGCTGCCGACACTGCCCCTCGGCTGCGTCCGCTTGCCCTTGCACCTTGCCGCGGCGGGGGCGGCGTCGCTACATGACCGGGATGGCCCCGGAACCGACGGACCGCACGATGCCCGATTCCCATGACGCGACCCTCGACCTGCTGTCCGGCCTGATCGGCAAGGCCAGGAGGGCCGGCGCCGACGCCGCCGACGCGGTGCTGTTCGACAGCACCTCGATCTCGATCAGCTACCGGCTCGGCAAGCTCGAGCATGTCGAGCGCTCCGAAGGCGGCGACCTGGGGCTGCGCGTCTTCATCGGCAAGCGCATGGCGATCGTCTCCTCCTCCGACCGCCGCCCGGCGGCGCTGGACGAGGCGGTGGAGCGCGCCGTGGCCATGGCCAAGGTGGTGCCGGAGGACCCGTATTGCGGCATTGCCGACCCGTCCGAGCTGGCGACCGCGCTGCCGGAGCTCGACCTGGTCGACCCGGTCGAGCCGTCGACCGAGACCCTGTCCGACCGCGCCCGCGCGGCCGAGGAGGCGGCGCTGGCGGTGCAGGGCGTGACCAATTCCGAGGGCGCCAGCGCCGGCTTCGGCCGCAGCATGGCGGCGATGGTGGCCAGCAACGGCTTCGCCCGCGTCACCGGGTCGACCGGCAGCAGCATCTCGGTCTCCGCCATCGCCGGCGAGGGCACGGCGATGGAGACCGACTACGACCACAGCAGCGCGGTCCATGCCGACGACCTGCAGGCGGCCGACACGGTCGGCCGCAGCGCCGGCGCGCGCGCCGTGGCCCGGCTG
>NZ_JANX01000654.1 GCF_000767795.1 Inquilinus limosus MP06
ACAGCGCCGTGTAGACGAAGCGGTCGTTGCCGGCCCCGCCCTTCAGCGCGTCGCCGCCCCCGCCGCCGGCGAGCACATCGTCGCCCGCCAGGCCCCACAGCGTGTTGGCGTTGGCGTCGCCGGTCAGCGTGTCGGCGAAGCCGGAGCCCTGCACCTGCTCGATGCCGGTCAGCGTGTCGCCCTGGGCGTCGCCGCCTGCCATCGCGCCGGTCGCCAGGTTCACCGACACCGCGGCGGCCGAGCCGGCATAGACGGCGGTGTCGATGCCCGCCCCGCCGGTGATCGCGTCGGCCCCGCCATCGCCCTCGATGATGTCGTTGCCGTCGCCGCCGTCGATCGTGTCGTCGCCGGCGCCGCCATAGACATTGTCGTGGCCGGCCTCGCCGAAGACCCGGTCGTTGCCGGCCCCGGCATCGACCGAGTCGTTGCCGACACCGCCATGGACGGTGTCGATGCCGTCGCCGCCGACGAGCCGGTCCGCGCCGTCACCGCCGTCGATGGTATCGTCGCCGCCCTCGCCTGAGAGGCTGTCGTCGCCGCCATTGCCGACGAGGGTGTCGTTGCCGAGCTCGCCGCCGATGATGTTTCGGGCATTGTCACCCGTCAGCGCGTCGTCGTTACTCGACCCGTACAGGTTCTCGATCCCGGTCAGAACATCGCCCGCCGCATCGCCGCCCGAGGTTGCGCCAGTCAGCAGGTTGACCGATACCCCGGCCGTCGAGCCCTGGTAGTTGGCGAAGTCCAGCCCGCCACCGCCGTTCAGCACATCGGCGCCCGCCCCGCCGCGGAGCGTGTCGTCGCCGGCGCCGCCGCTCAGGCCATTGACGCCGCCGTCGCCGTACAGCCGGTCGGCGAAGCCCGAGCCGATAAGATTTTCGATCCCGCCCAGCGTGTCGCCCTGGGCGTCGCCGCTCGCGCCGGTTCCGGCGGCCAGATTGACGGCCACCCCCGCGGTCGAGGCATCGTAATAGACCGTGTCGATGCCCGCGCCGCCATTGATGGAATCGGCGCCGTCATAGGCATTGATCGCGTCGTTGCCATTGCCGCCGCTGACGACATCGTTGCCCGCGCCGGAGCGGATCGTGTCGTCGCCGTCGCCGCCGGTCAGCGCATTGGCGCCGGCATCGCCGGTCAGGGTGTCGGCGAAGGTCGAGCCGACCACATTCTCGACATTCTGATAGGTGTCGCCCTGGGCATCGCCGCCGAAGCCCTGGCCGGTGGCCAGGTTCACGATCACCGCCGCGTTGTCGTAGTAGATCGTGTCGATACCGGCGCCGCCGTTGATGGCGTCGGCCCCGCCATAGCTGGCGATCTGGTCGTCGCCGGCGCCGCCGTCGATGATATTGGCCCCGGCGTCGCCGCGCAGCGTGTCGGCGAAGGCCGAGCCGATCAGGTTCTCGATGCCCTGCAGCACGTCGCCCTGGGCGGTGCCGCCCGCGTTAACGCCGAAGGTCAGGTCGGCGAGAACCCCGGCGTTCGACGCGGCATAGCTCGCCGTGTCGGTGCCGGCGCCGCCGTTCAGCGTGTCGGCACCGGCGCCGCCGTCGAGCACGTCATTGCCGTTGCCGCCGGCCAGCACATTGGCCGCGGCGTTGCCGACCAGGGTGTCGTTGAAGCCGGAGCCGGTGACGTTCTCGATATTGGCCAGCGTGTCGCCCTGGGCGTCGCCGCCGGTGTTGGCGTTGGTGAGCAGGTTGACGCTGACCGCAGCGACGGACGCGGCATAGGTCGCCATGTCGGTGCCGCCGGCCCCGTCCAGGCTGTCGGCCCCGGCGCCGCCGTCGAGGAGGTCGTCGCCATCCCAGCCGTAAAGGCTGTTGGCCACGGCGCTGCCGGTCAGCACGTCGTTGAGGGCGGAGCCGTTGACGTTCTCGATGTCGATCAGCGTGTCGCCCTGGGCGTCGCCGCCGGACGCGGCCCCGGTGGCCAGGTTGATGGCCACCGCAACGGACGACCCGTAGTAGACGGCGGTGTCGATGCCGGCGCTGCCGTTCAGCACGTCGCCGAACTGGCCGCCGTCGAGAACGTCGTTGCCGGCCCCGCCGTTCAGCGTGTCGGCGCCGCCGGCGACCGTGATGCCGGCGAAGTTGTCGCCGGTCAGCGCATCGTCGCCGTTGGCGCCGTTCAGGGTGTCGTCGCCGTTGAACCCGACCAGGCTGGTGCCGCTGTTCAGGTTGGCGGTCTGGATGTCGTTGAAGTTGCTGCCCAGCACCAGCTCGAAGCCGGAGAGGACCAGGTTCGAGGCCCCGTCATTCCCAGATCCCATAGCCAGGTTGAGGTTGAGCGCCACGCCGTAGACCCGGGCGTCGAGAAGGTCGTAGCCGTCGCCGCCGATCAGCGTGTCGGCGCCGCCACTGAGCTGGACGTAGTCGTTGCCGGCGCCGGCATCGACCACATTGGCGCCGCCGTCGCCGGCGATCTGGTCGTTGAAGGCGGTGCCGATCACGTTCTCGAAGCCGCTCATGCTGTCGCCCACGGAGTCGCCCGCGGTGCCGAAGGCGTTCAGCGCCAGCCCGATGCCCGATGTGGAGTCGGCGTAGCTGAGCGTGTCGATGCCGGCGCCGCCGTTCATCACGTCGGCGCCGGCGCCGCCCTGGATGGTGTCATTGCCGCCCAGGCCGCTCAGCGTGTCGTCGCCGGCACCGCCATTGATGATGTCGATGCCATCGGGATTCGCCGGGTTGCCCGGATCGGTGCCGGTTAGGGTGTCGTTGCCGGGAGTGCCGTTGAGGGTCTGGGTCACGGAAGCCTCCTGTTTCTCGGTCCGGTACTGCCGACTTTTGCGCATCGACCGGCGTCGGGATGCGCTCGGCTGGTCACGGAATAGGCGGCATTTAGCAGAGGCTTCGCATGTCCGGTTAGGTCCAGATCGGACAAACCATGGGTCCAGTTGCGGCTTCCATGGATCCAGATGGGACCGATCGATGAGTCCAGATTGCACCTGGGGATGAAATACGATTTTATTCAATCGGGGGTTGGTGGCGCGGGAGAGGGCGCGTGGCGGCCGACGACATTCTGTGGCGGCAATTGCTGACGCTGTCGCGCCGGCCCGACATGACGCTGCAGGCGCAGCTGCGCGCCGCCGTCGCCCAGGCGGTGCTGGACCGGCGGCTGCCGCCCGGCGCAGAGCTGCCCTCGTCGCGCCGGCTGGCGG
>NZ_JANX01000655.1 GCF_000767795.1 Inquilinus limosus MP06
CGTGGCGCCGGCCGCCTCGCCCGGCCTGGCCCGATCTGCTGCGCTTCGCCCTGTGCGGGCTGGTCGGCATCGCCGCCTACAACATCCTGCTGAACAGCGGGCAGCGCAGCGTCGCCGCCGGCGCCGCCAGCTTCATCGTCAACACCGCGCCGATCCTGACCGCGCTGCTGGCCCGGCTGGTGCTGGGCGAGCGTTTCGGCGCCCACGGCTGGGCCGGCACGCTGGTCAGCTTCACCGGCATCGCCCTGATCGCCGCGGCCCAGCCGGGCGGCCTGGCCTTCGGCGCCGGCGCCAGCCTGGTGCTGGGGTCGGCCCTGTGCATGGCGTGCTACGTCGTGCTGCAGAAGCCGTTGGTGGCGCGCTACGGCGCCCTGGCCTGCACCGCCTGGACCCTGCTGGCCGGCGCGCTGTGGCTCTCTCCCTGGCTGACCGAAGCCGCGACCGAGCTGCCCGCCACCAGCGCGATCACCATCGCCGCGGTGATCGGGCTCGGCGTGCTGCCGGCCGCCATCGGCTACGCCACCTGGACCTATGCGCTGGGCCAGTTCGGCGCGGCGCGGGCGACCAACTTCCTCTACCTCGTCGCGCCGACCGCCACCGCGATCGCCGTGCCGCTGCTGGGCGAGGCGCCGGGATCGCAGACCCTGCTGGGCGGCGCGATCGCCATCGCCGGGGTGGTGCTGGTCAACACGCGCGGACGGGCGGCGCCCGCCTCGGCCGTCATCCCCAGGCAGATGTAACATTCGCCGTCATTGCGAGCGCAGCGAATCCATCCAGGGGCCGGTGCGCACCGGCCCCTGGATTGCTTCGTCGGCTTCGCCTCCTCGCAATGACGAGTGAGGGAGGCGGCGTTACAGCAGACCCAGCTTGTCCCGCGGCGGGCCGGGGAAGTCGGCGAAGGCCGGGGCGCCGTCGGGCGTGCCCAGCAGCTCGCGCACCGCCCTCGTGGCCTGGTCGATCGCCGAATGGACATAAGCATAGGCGCCGGAATCGGCGTTGGCGATCGCGATCCGGCCCCAGGGCTTGCGCGCCGCCACGATCGGCAGCGGGCCGTCCGGCCAGAAGGCGTCCCAGGGCCGCATATACTCATAGGCGTAGCCATGCGACCAGCGGTTGGCGGTGATCGCCTCGATGTCGCGGGCCGGGTCGAAGCCGCCGCCCGACAGGGCGCGGCCCAGCAGGTCGCGGATCTGCCGCTCCATCTCCTCGAAGGTCAGCTGGGTCAGCTGGATGCGCCCGGCCAGCGACTGCTCGCGCGACGACAGGCCCGGCTGCAGCGGGATCTTGCTGAGATGCAGCAGCACCGGGTCCCCCGGCTTGTCGGCGAACTGGTAGCCGCCCATGCTGACCGGGAAGTCGATCTCCGCCCCCGACCAGAAATGGCCCGGCGCGTCGAAGCCGTCGATGCCCAGCTTCGAGAAGGCGGTCCAGTTCCGGATCAGCACATTGGTGTAGATCAGCGGCACCTTCTGCTGGTCGCGCAGCGCATCGACCTGCGCCGCCGGCAGCTCGTCGGTCAGGAACGGGATCACCCGGTGCCAGCAGGCCAGCACCACATGGCCGGCCTCGACCGTACGCAGCTTGCCATCCTGGACATAAGCGACATCGACCGACTTGGCCGTGGCCGGGTCGCCCTGGTGCTTCACCTTCACCACGGTGGAGCCGAGCCGGATCCGCGCCGGCTGGCCGTCGACATCCAGCTTGCCGTAATCGGCCCGGGCGAGGACCAGGTCCTCCATCGTCCCGCCGGGGATGGCGGCCGGGATCAGCGACCGCACCAGCGCCCGGGCCACCCCGGCATTGCCGTCCGGGAAATGGTAGATGTACTCATCCGGGTCGGTGCGGGCCAGGCGGCCGCTGGGACTCATGGTCGGGTAGACCTCGTCGCCCAGATCCATGCCGTCGAAGCCGGGATTGCCGTTGGCCCAGGCGTCGAGGCAGGTGGTGGCGTCGATGCCGACGCCGAAATAGGCCTCGGTCGACCCCTGGAAGTAGGTGACCAGCTGCGGGTCGGCCTTCACCAGCTCGGTCAGGAATTGGGCATAGGTGGTCTTCGACAGCCGCTCCAGCTTCTCGGCCCGTGACAGGCCCGGCAGGTAGTCGGCCGGCGCATCGATCAGGGCGATCAGGTCCTGCTTCGCCTTGTCGGTCAGCGGCGTCTGCGGCACCCAGTCGGCGGCCTTCTCCCCCTCCTTCACCAGCGCGTCGGTCCCGAACGCCTCCTTCGGGAAGAACACGGCACGGCCCAGGCCGCGCGCCTCGGCCCAGCCCTGGTCGTAATACTGCTCGAACCGCTTCGGCTCGACCCCGATATCGGCCAGCAGCGCGTTCACCGCCGGGCTGAAATAGCTGGGCGTCTGCAGCGACTGCGACCCGCCATAGCCGAGGATCGTGCGGCCGCTCGCGCTGGTGAACTCGTTGCGCTTGGCGTGGCCGCCGAAATCGTCATGCGGCTCGATCACCAGGATCTTCGCATCCGCTCCGGCCTGCTGGCGGTACAGCACCGCGGCGGCCAGGCCGGAGATGCCGCCGCCGACCACCACCAGGTCGTAGCGCTCGCCGGTCGGCTCCGGCGCCCCGGCCTTGCCCCAGAAGGTGCCGTCGCGCACCGAGTGCATGACGTTGTACGAACCTTCGTGATGGCCGCGCAGCCCGGTCAGCTTCGGCGGATAGGCTGCCGGCCCGGCGAAGGCTCCGCGCGGGAAAGCCCCGCCCAGCGCGGCGGCGCCTGCCGTCAGGGCGATGCCGTCGAGAAAGTCGCGCCGGCTGATCGCCCGGCCCATTCCCAGATCGCGATCGGATGACATGGATGTTTCCCCCCTCCCTGGCTGCCCCCGATTCAGCGGGGCCAAGGTGGCGGAATTGCGGTGCGAGGCGGGGCGGCTCAGGCCGCCGGCTTGATCCCGACGAGCCGGAAGATCTCCACCTCGCCGTTGCGGCCGCGGACGCGGCGCGGCCCCAGGCTCTCCATCTCGAACTCCGGGCCCAGCAGCGCCGCGGTCTCGGCGCTGATCAGGATCGTCGTCTCCTCGTCACGCGACAGCACCTTGCCCAGCTGCTCCAGCCGGTTGCCGATGTTCACTGTGTCGCCGACGATGGTGTAGTTGGTGCGCCCCGGTGCGCCGATGTTGCCGACCACCACCGGGCCGCTGTG
>NZ_JANX01000656.1 GCF_000767795.1 Inquilinus limosus MP06
CCGGACGCCGCCAGCGGCATGCCGGCGAAGCCCAGCGCCTCGATCACGGTCCCGGTCCCGGCCCGCCACAGCCAAGTGCGGCGGGCGACGATCGGGTGCGGCACCGCCAAGGTCAGGGCGCCGCCGGCCAGCGGCAGCCCGTCGGCCAGTAGCCGGCCGCCGAGATCGGCCAGAAAGCGGTCCGGTCCGGGCGAGGCGCCGGCATCGTCGACGAGCCAGGCGAGGGACGGGGGCAGATCCATGCCGCGATCATGCCGCCGCGGGGCGGGATCTGTCACGCGGCCGGCGATCGGTGGCCGATTGGGTCTCGCGCACTTTCGCGTTGATGCCTGAAACCGTGCCGTGGCCGGCCCGGCCGTGTTATTTTGCCGGCCGACCCGGCGATCGGGACCGGCACGGCGGCGAAGGGGAGCGCGATGGACGAACAGACCGTCTTCCGGCGCGAGATGCGGATCCCGGCGCCACCGGCCACCCTCTTCGCCTTCCTGACCGACCCGCAGAAGATCCTGCGCTGGATGGGCCATTCGGCCACGTTCGAGCCGCAGCCCGGCGGCCTCTACCTGCTCGACGTCGACGGCAGCAATGTGGTGCGCGGCGCGTTCCGCGAGGTCGTGCCGGTGCACCGCCTGGTCTACAGCTTCGGCTGGGACGGCAATGCCGAGGTTCCGCCGGGGTCGAGCGAGGTCGAGATCGACCTGATTGAGCAGCCGGACGGCACGCTGCTGCGGATGACCCATAGCGGCCTGCCGTCCTCGGCCGTGCCGGCCCACGCCAAGGGCTGGACCTATTTCCTCGACCGGCTGGCGGCGGTGGCCGCCGGCCGCGACCCCGGGGGCGCCACGACGCCCTGCGACGGCCACGAGGCCTGATCCGGTCCCGAGGGACCGCCACCCGCCGAAACCGTGGAGGAGACCGATGCCTGACGATCTTGTCGTCCGCCGCGAGACCCGGATCCCGGCGCCGCCCGCCGCGGTGTTCGCCCTCCTGACCGACCCGGAGCAGATCCTGCGCTGGATGGGCACGGAGGCGCAACTCGACCCCCAGCCCGGCGGTCTCTACCTGGTCAACGTCACCGGCGCCCGCTTCGCCCGCGGCGCGTTCCGCGAGGTGGTGCCGGTGCATCGCCTGGCCTACAGCTTCGGCTGGGACGGCAGCGAGGTGGTGCCGCCGGGCTCGAGTCTGGTCGAGATCGACCTGATCGAGCAGCCGGGCGGCACGCTGCTGCGGATGACGCAGACCGGCCTGCCGACGGCCGAGCAATGCGCCGGCCATGCCGAGGGCTGGGCCCACTACCTCGACCGTCTGGCCGAGGCGGCCGGCGGCCGCGACCCGGGCCCGGACCCCTGGCTCGGTCGGGACGAATAGAGCAGGGGGGTAGGGTGCCATCGGCGGCCGCCCCTCACCGCAGCGGCAGGAACAGGTCCGCGACCGCCTCGTGCTCCGGCACCTCCGGGAAGAAGCTCAGCCGCTGGCAATAGATCGGGAAGTCGCGGGCTTCCTCGCCGCTGGCCGGAAGCCAATCGCGATAGAGATAGAGCGCGGCGGGCTCCAGATTGTCGGTGTTGCCGACGACGCGCAGCACCGCGCAGCGTCCGCCGGGGATCTCGCCGGCCTTGATCCGCTCGCCCTTCGTCTCGATCGGCCGATCGGTCCCGACGCAGAGGTCCACGCTGTAATCGGCCGGCGATGCGGGACACCGCTCGGACCGCCAGATATTGAAGGTCGGACTGGCCCTGGGGTGCAGGCCGGCGGCCTTGCGCCACGCGATGAAGCGCTGGATGGTGGCGCCGAGCGTCGCCGGGTCGCCTCGATGCTCCATGATCGCCACCGGCGTGGGGGGCACATCGCGGATCGTCACGTCGCCGGCGGTAAAACTCTTCTGCATGAGCTTGCTCCTCGCGCTGTCGAGAGGCCCGAAGGCCGCAAGCCACGGCTCCCAGTCGGGAGACATCCGGAACGACGAAGGCGACTGCCCGAACCGTTGCCGGAAGGCGCGGGCGAAGGCGTCCGGTGCGTCGTAGCCGGCATCCATCGCGATGTCCGTGACGCTTTGGTCCCTGTAGGCCAGCCGGTATGAAGCGCGCTTCATGCGGGCGAGCTGGATATAGCGATGCACGGACAGCCCGAAGGTCGCCGTGAACTGCCGGTGGAAATGATATTTCGAGTAGGCTGCGATGCCGCTCAGCGCGTCCAGGTCCAAATCGTCGTCCAGATGTCGGTCTATATGATCCAGCACCCGCTGCATCCGGGCATGGATGTTTTGAAGCGCCGCCGTCATCGTCCCTCCTCCGTGGCGCCTCCAGTTAATCGCTGACCACCATGACGTGCTCGACCGATCTTGCGGTATTTCGGCCGTTCAGCCCTCACCCTTGCCGGCCAGCCGCGCTTCGCGGGCGTCGTTGATGTACTGGGCGGCGACCAGCCAGCCCTTCAGCGGCCGCAGCAGCGCCAGGCAGCCGCCGATCAGCAGCGGCACCGAGGTCAGCAGGTGCACCCAGATCGGCGGCTCATAGGCCAGCTCCAGCCAGGCGGCGAAGGCGATCACCGGGAAGCTGACGATCGAGATGACGAAGAAGGCCGGGCCGTCCGCCGGGTCGGCGAAGCCGTAATCCAGGCCGCAGACCTCACAGTTCGGGGCCAGGGTCAGGAAGCCGCGGAACAGATGGCCCTTGCCGCAACGCGGGCAGCGGGCCCGGATGCCGACCTCGAAGGGCTTCAGCGTCGGATAGGCGGTGGGCTGGGCCATGATCGTCTCTGTGACTGTATGGCTCATCATCTAATATTGCCATGCACTTTCGTCAAGTGTATGGTTTTGCGATGAACCGTCGCAGCCCCTGACCCATGTCGAAATACCGCTCGATCGTCGACCAGTTTGCCAACCGGATCCGTTCCGGCGCGCTGCTTCCGGGCTCGCGCCTGCCGGCGCAGCGGCAGCTGGCGGCGCAGCTCGGCGTCGACCTGACCACCGTCACACGCGCCTATACCGAATTGAAGCGTATGGGCCTGGTCGAGGGGCGCAGCGGCAGCGGCAGCTTCGTCCGCGGTGTCCCGGCCGTCGCCGCGCCCGTGGCGGCGGACGGTTTCGACCTCAGCATGAACGTGCCGCCCCGGCCGCCGGGGCTCGGGCAGCGGGTGGCGGAGG
>NZ_JANX01000657.1 GCF_000767795.1 Inquilinus limosus MP06
CGGACCTGCTGGCCGCCGCCCTGTTCCTCGACCGCATCGACCGGAGCTTCGCCCCATGGAACGCCTGAGCTTCGACTACCCCGCCACCACGCTTGTGCCGCGGCGCGCCCATGTCGGCGTCGTCGGCTCCGGCAATCTCGAGGTGCTGATCGAGCCCTCGTCCGATGGCCAGGCCCATATCCGCGTCACCACCAGCGTCGACGGCTACGGCGCGGTGTGGCGGGCGGTGCTGGACCGGTTCATCGCCCGGCACGACGTCGCCGCCTCGGTCGAGATCAACGATTTCGGCGCCACGCCCGGCATGGTGGCGCTGCGCCTGGAGCAGGCGGTGGAGGCCACGCGGTCATGAACGCCATCGCAAGCCGCAGCAGCTTCATCGAGCTGACCGCCCGCGAGCGCGCCCGCGCGCTGCTGGACGAGGGCAGCTTCCGCGAGATCCTCGGGCCGTTCGACCGGCTGGTCTCGCCCTGGCTGCCGCTGCAGGGCATCCCGACCCAGTCCGACGACGGCGTGGTGCTGGCCCGCGGCCGTATCGACGGCCGGCCGGCGGTGGTCGCCGCGATCGAGAGCGCCTATCAGGGCGGCAGCATGGGCGAGGTCGGCGGCGCCAAGATCGCAGGCGCCCTGGAGCGCGCGCTGGCCGACCATGAGCACGGCATCCCGACCCGGCCGGTGATCCTGTTCGAGACCGGCGGCGTGCGGTTGCAGGAGGCCAATCTGGGCCTGGCCGCCATCGCCGAGATCCAGGCCGGGATCCTGGCGCTGCGGCCGCACGTGCCGGTGGTCGGCGTCGTCTCCGGCATGGTCGGCTGCTTCGGCGGCATGTCGCTGGCGGCGGCGCTGTGCAGCACGCTGATCGTCACCCGGCAAGCCCGCCTGGGCATGAACGGGCCGGAGGTGATCGAGCAGGAGGCCGGGATCGAGGAGCTGGACTCCTCCGACCGCAAGCTGATCTGGAGCCTGATCGGCGGCGAGCAACGCCGGGCCGCCGGCTTCGTCGACGCGCTTGTCGCGGATGACGCCGGGGCGATTGCCGCGGCGGTGCGCACGGCCTTCGCCACCGGCGTGACCGGGACCTATCGCAGCGCTGCGGTCGACCTGTACCGGGCGCGGCTGGCGGCGATCGACCCGGCTGCGCCGCCGACGCCGGAGCAGCTGCGGGACCTGTGGGGCGAGGAGAGCGTGTCATGAGCATCTCATCCGACAGCCGGGGCGACAGCCGGGGCCGGATCTGGCTTTCGGCCCTGGCCGGCCCGGCGACCGCCGTCGAGGGCACGTCGACCGTGCCGGCTGCGGACGCACCGCTGGGCGGCGAGGCCGCCCGCTTCATCGCGGTGGTGCCCGACCCGGCCAACCGCTTCCCGCGCGCCCGGCACGGCGAGGTCGGGCTGGAGGAGGGCTGGGGCCTGGCCGCCGCCGTTCGCACCGTGATCGAAGCCGACCGGAATACGGCCAAACGCCCGATCGTCGCGCTGGTCGACGTCACCAGCCAGGCCTATGGCCGGCAGGAGGAGATGCTGGGCATCCACCTGGCCTGCGCCGCGGCGGCCGACGCCTATGCCGCCGCCAGGCTGGCCGGCCATCCGGTGGTGGCGCTGCTGGTCGGCAAGGCGATGTCCGGCGCCTTCCTGGCCCATGGCTACCAGGCCAACCGGATCCTGGCGCTGGCCGATGACGGCGTGCTGGTCCACGCCATGGGGCGCGAGGCCGCTGCCCGCGTCACCCGCCGCACGGTCGCCGAGCTGGACCGGCTGGGCGAGCAGGTCCCGCCGATGGCCTATGGCATCCGCGCCTATGCCGGGCTGGGCCTGCTGCACCGGCTGATCGAGGGCGTGCCGGCCGATGCGCCGGGCGCCGCGGATGTCGAGCGGGTGCGGGACGAGCTGGCGGCGGCGGTGGCCGACATCCGTGCCTCCGGAGACCGCGACCTGTCCTCGCGCCTGACCTCGCCGGCGGCGCAGCAGGGCCGGCCCGCCTCGATCGAGGTGCGCCGGCGCCTGGCCGAGCAATGGGACGCGGCGTGAGATGATCGAGGACGGTAAGAGCGCGCGGCCTCTCCCGTTCCTACCGTCATTGCGAGGAGGCGAAGCCGACGAAGCAATCCAGGGGCCGGTTCGCACCGGCCGTGGATTGCTTCGCTGCGCTCGCAATGACGGTATTGGGGAGTCTGAAAAGGTTTCGCTTACCACGCAGCACCAGCCGCACGACCTGCTGCGGATCGATCCGGCGGCTATGGCCGAACTGACCCGAGACCTTCCCGGCTGGGCGATGCGGTCACTGGCGACGGTGCCGTGGGTGGTGGTGCGCCGGGTGCCGCCCTTCGGCGGGATGCTGCCGGTCGGCATCCGCGGGGCCGGCCGCGCCGAACGCTGCGCCGCCTGGCTGCCATCGGACGCCATCATCGACCGCCGGACGCCGGAGGATCTGGCTACCGCTTGCGCCTGGCATGGCCATCCGCGCGCGGCCGAGGTGCCGGCGCTGGCCGCCCTCGACGCCGTCGCGGATCTGCTCGCCGGCCACAGCTGGGGCCCGGCCGGAAGCGTCGGCTTCGAACTCGCCACCGGGCATGCGGCGGCGCATCGGGACAGCGATCTCGACATCGTGCTGCGTGCGCCGCACGGGATCGGCCGCGACGCGGCCGGCCGGCTGCTGGCGGGACTGGAGGCCCTGCCGGTCCATGTCGATGTCGCCGTGGAGACGCCGCTCGGCGCCTGCAGCCTGGCCGAGATCGCCGCGGGAGGCCCGGTCGCCATGAAGACCCTGGTCGGGCCGCGGCTGGTCCGCGATCCCTGGGCCGAGCCCGCATGAGCATCGCCTTCCTGTTCCCCGGCCAGGGGGCGCAGAGCCCCGGCTTCCTGCACCGGCTGCCGGACCACCCGGCCGTCGCCGGGACGCTGCAGGAGGCCGGCGCGGTACTGGGGCAGGATGTGCTGGCACTGGATGGGGAGACCGCCCTGCGGTCGACGGTGGCGGTGCAGCTCGGCCTTTTGGTCGCCGGCGTCGCCACGGCACGGTCGCTGGCGGCGGGGGGCGTCACCCCGGCCATGGCCGCCGGCCTGTCGATCGGGTCCTTCGCCGCCGCGGTGACGGCCGGGGCGATCGGATTCGCCGACGCGCTGCGCCTGGTCGACCGCCGGGCCT
>NZ_JANX01000658.1 GCF_000767795.1 Inquilinus limosus MP06
AGCTCAAGGCCGGGGTCGCAATGACGGTAAGGGCTGCGAAACCGGTGATCAAAACCGATGGTATTGCCTCTCCTCCCCGGCCCCTGGGGCTTGCGTCCAGCGGCCGGAACCGCGGCAGGCGCGGTGCCGTTGATCTATGGTCGATCCGTCCGGCGCCGTTCCCTCTCCGCCGGGCGGACCGCTGTTGGAGGTCGCATGCCGTCGACTGCGCTGCTGCCCCTGATCGGCGCGCTCCTGGTCATCGCCGGGCTGGTGTATTCGGCCTTCCAGGCCATCTGGATCGGCCGGTTCAACCGCCAGAAGCGGTCCTTCAGCCTGTGGGGCTTCGGGCTGAGGGCGAACTGGCCCGGGCTGGTGCTGATCGCCGCCGGCGCCATCCTGCTGCTGGCGCCGTCAGCGCTTCAGGCGCCGGGATGAGCCGCCTCGCGCTGTTCCCCGCGGGACACCTGGCCCCTCGGCCGGCTGCGTAAATGAGGTCGCCCGGCCGCTGGCGCCGGGTCACCATCGGGGAACCACCCATGCAGATCATCGGTCGGGCGCTCGCGGCCGGCGCCGCCCTGGCGCTGCTGTCCGCCACCGCATCCGCCGCCGACAAGGCCGTCGTGGCGGTCACCGCCATCGTCGAGCATCCGTCGCTAGACGCGGTCCGCAACGGCGTGAAGACGGCGCTGGCGGAGGCCGGCTACAGGGAGGGCGACACCCTCGTCTTCCAGTACGAGACGGCCCAGGGCAGCCCGGCCACGGCGGCCCAGATCGCCCGGAAATACGTCGGCCAGATACCGGACGTGATCGTGCCGATCACCACCCCTTCGGCCCAGGCTGTGGCGGCGGCGACGCGCGACATCCCGGTGGTGTTCGCCGCCATCACCGATCCGGTTGGCGCAGGGCTGGTCGCCAGCCGCGAGCGCCCCGGTGGCAATATCACCGGCACCTCCGACATGTCGCCGGTGGCCGACCATCTCGACCTGATTCGGGAGATCATGCCGAGCGTGCAGACCCTCGGCGTGCTGTACAACCCGGCCGAGGCGAACAGCGTCTCGATCCTGGCGGCGCTGCGCGCGATGGCGCAGGACCGGGGCATCGCCGTGCTCGAGGCCCCGGCCGCCAGGACCGGCGATGTCCGCACCGCGGCGCAGAGCCTGATCGGCAAGGCCGACGCCATCTACGTCCCGACCGATAGCACCATCATTACGGCGATCGAGGCGGTGGTCGGGGTCGGCATCGAGAACCGGATCCCTGTGTTTTCGGGCGACACCGACAGCGTCGTCCGCGGTGCGGTCGCCACTCTCGGCTTCGACTACTACCAGGTCGGCCTGCAGACCGGGGCGATGGTGGTACGGGTGCTGAAGGGGGAGAATCCGGCCGGGATGCCGGTCGTGAACGCCCGCGGGGCCGATCTGGTCGTGAACCTGAAATCGGCGACGGCCATG
This sequence comes from Inquilinus limosus MP06, assembly GCF_000767795.1. GTDB lineage: Bacteria > Pseudomonadota > Alphaproteobacteria > DSM-16000 > Inquilinaceae > Inquilinus > Inquilinus limosus_E. The sequence goes on from NZ_JANX01000658.1 coordinate 1,431, forward strand.
GGCGTCACCATCCCGCCGGCGCTGCTGGCGCGGGCCAGTGCGGTGATCCGTTGAGCTCCCACGGCCGTCAGGCGTCCTGCGACGCGTCCGAACCGGCGCGGCGGTGGTAAAGGTCCAGCACCATCTCCTGCCCGGTCGGGCCGAGCAGCTCGAATGCCGCGAGGGGATGGCGCTGTGTCTCCGGCAGCAGGTCCAGGCGGTTCAGCAGCAGCGCCACCGCGCAGGCGTCGCGCGGCGACAGCAGGCGAATGTTCTCGGGATCCGAACGCGCCAGCCCGACCAGCCGGGCGAGATGGGCCACATCGTCGTCAAGGGTGCTTGGCATGAACATCTCCCTGGATCTCAGCCGGAAATCCTACAGCCGGCGTCGCGTACAGGCCAGGATGCCTCATTCTCGACAAAATCGCGTGTGCAGCCGGCGAAATCAGGCTAGGAGGGCGGGCATCGGATCCACAACAAGAAGATCAGCCATGGCCGCGGCACCGGAGGGCGGGCTCCATCAGGGCCTGCAGCAACGCCATCTCAGCATGATCGCGATCGGCGGCGTCATCGGCGCCGGGCTGTTCGTCGGCTCCAGCTCCATCATCGGCACGGTCGGCCCCGGCGCCTTCCTGACCTATGCGGTCACCGGCGTGCTGATCATCATGGTGATGCGCATGCTGGGGGAGATGGCGGCGGCCAACCCCTCCACCGGCTCCTTCTCCGACTATGCCCGGCTGGCGCTGGGAGACTGGGCCGGCTTCACCGTGGCCTGGCTGTACTGGTACTTCTGGGTGATCGTGGTCGGGTTCGAGGCCGTGGCCGGCGCCGGCCTGCTGCAGAAATGGCTGCCGGACGTGCCGCTGTGGGCGGCGTCGCTGGGCCTGCTGCTGCTGATGACCGCAACCAACCTCTACTCCGTCCGCTCCTTCGGCGAGTTCGAGTACTGGTTCGCCGGCATCAAGGTGGCGACCATCGTCGTGTTCCTGCTGCTGGGCTGCGCCTATGTCTTCGGGCTGTGGCCCGGCCACGCCATGGACTTCTCGAACCTGACGCCGACGGCCGGGTTCCTGCCGAACGGGGTCGGGGCGATCTTCTCCGGCATCGTCGTGGTGGTGTTCTCGATGGTCGGCGCCGAGATCGCCACCATCGCCGCGGCCGAGGCCAAGGACCCGGAGCGAGCGGTGGTGCGCGCCACCCGCTCGGTCGTGGTGCGGATCCTGATCTTCTACATCGGCTCGGTGTTCCTCCTGACGGTAATCCTGCCCTGGGACAGCCTGGCGCCGAAGCAGTCGCCCTTCGTCGTCGCCTTCGAGCGGATGGGCATCGCCTGGGCCGCCGACCTGATGAACGCCGTGGTGCTGACTGCGGTGCTGTCCTGCCTGAACTCCGGCCTCTACACCGCGTCGCGCATGCTGTTCGTGCTGGCCGGCCGGCGCGAGGCCCCCGGCGGCCTGACCCGGACGACCCGGAGCGGCGTGCCGGCGCGGGCGATCCTGGCCTCCACCCTGATCGGCTATCTCTCGGTGATCGCCGCCTATGTCTCGCCGGACACGGTGTTCCTGTTCCTCCTGAACTCCTCCGGCGCCGTCATCCTGTTCGTCTATCTGATGATCGCCGTGTCGCAGTTGGTGCTGCGCCCGCGCACGCCGCCGGAGCGGCTGCGGGTGAGGATGTGGCTGTTCCCCGTGCTCACCCTCCTCACCATCG
>NZ_JANX01000659.1 GCF_000767795.1 Inquilinus limosus MP06
CCCTGCCCCCCTCCCGCGAGGGGAGGGGGGACAAGAAAGGAAAGGCTCAGTTGGCGGAAGACGCCACCAGCCGCGTCGTGTAGCGGATGCTCCTTCCCTCCACCTCCTGGCGCTCGAGCGCGAACCTCGCCTCCTCCGGCGGGCGGTTCACGAGGAAGGAGATCCGCAGCGATTCCCACCCCGGCGTGGCGTCGAAGCCGGAGATGCGGATGTAGCGGTCGCCATAGGCCTTCCGGCACGAGGCCAGCTCGGTCATCACCGCGGCGGCGTCGCGGATGTCGAACATCGGCAGGTCCCACATCTCCCAATAGGTGTTGCGGGGGTGCGGGTCGTCGGTGAACTCGATGTTCACCGCCCAGCCATGGTCGATGCAGTACTGCACCTGGGCGGCGATCTGCTTGTCGGTCAGGTCGGGCAGGAAGGAGAAGCATCCCTGGGTCATGCGCATGATGGCGGCCTCCTCAGCCGGCGGCGGTGACGGCCGGGACGAAGTCCGGCGTGTCGGTCGAGGCGTAGTCGAAGGTGACGTCCTTCCAGACGTCGAGGGCCTGGCGCAGCGGCTGGCAGTGCCGGGCGGCGTCGGCCAGGATCTGCGGCCCCTCCACCTTGGTGTCGCGGCCCTCGTTGCGGGCCAGGATCATGGCCTCCAGCGCCACCCGGTTGGCGGTGGCGCCGGCCTGGATGCCCATCGGGTGGCCGATGGTGCCGCCGCCGAACTGCAGCACCGTGTCCTCGCCCAGATAGTCCAGCAGCTGGTGCATCTGCCCGGCATGGATGCCGCCCGACGCCACCGGCATCACCTTGCGCAGGCTGGCCCAGTCCTGCTCGAAGAACACGCCGTTCTCCAGCTTGGCCGGCAGATGGTCCTCGCGCAGGATGTCGTAGAAGCCCCGCGTCGTGTTCGGGTCGCCCTCCAGCTTGCCGACCACGGTGCCGGCATGGATGTGGTCGACCCCGGCCAGGCGCATCCACTTGGCGATCACCCGGAACGACACGCCATGCGTCTTCTGCCGCGTGTAGGTGCCGTGGCCGGCGCGGTGCAGATGCAGGATCATGTCGTGGCGCCTGGCCCATTTCGACATCGACTGGATCGCGGTGTAGCCGATCACCAGGTCGATCATGACGATGACGCTGCCGAGCGACTTGGCGAACTCCGCCCGCTCATACATGTCCTCCATGGTCGCGGCGGTGACGTTGAGATAGGTGCCCTTGACCTCGCCGGTCACCGCCTGGGCCCGGTTCACCGCCTCCATGCAGTACAGGAACCGGTCGCGCCAGTGCATGAAGGGCTGGGAGTTGATGTTCTCGTCGTCCTTGGTGAAGTCGAGCCCGCCCTTCAGCGCCTCGTACACCACGCGGCCATAGTTGCGCCCTGAGAGTCCCAGCTTCGGCTTCACCGTGGCGCCCAGAAGGGGCCGGCCGAACTTGTCCAGCCGCTCGCGCTCGACCACGATGCCGGTCGGCGGCCCGTCGAAGGTCTTCACATAGGCGACCGGCAGCCGCATGTCCTCCAGCCGCAGCGCCTTCAGCGGCTTGAAGCCGAAGACGTTGCCGATGATCGACGCGGTCAGGTTGGCGATCGACCCCGGCTCGAACAGGTCGAGGTCATAGGCGATATAGGCGAAGTACTGGCCCGGCTGGTTCGGCACCGCGTCGACCCGGTAGGCCTTGGCCCGGTACTTCTCGCAGGCGGTCAGCCGGTCGGTCCAGACCACGGTCCAGGTGGCGGTGGAGCTCTCGCCCGCCACCGCCGCCGCCGCCTCGACCGGGTCGACCCCGTCCTGCGGCGTGATCCGGAACAGCGCCAGGACGTCGGTGTCCTTCGGCACGTAGTCGGGCTCCCAATAGCCCATCTTCCGGTATTGCAGCACGCCGGCCTTGTAGCGCTCCTTGCCGGTGACGGTGGTCGCGGCCTTGGTGTCGAGGGTCGTGACATTGGTGCTCATGGAGCTCTCCTCTCAGGCTGCGGCGCCGATCGCGATGCGCGGGTCGAGCGCGCCGGACCGGTAGCGTTTCGCCATTTCGGGCAGGGGCAGGGGGGTGATCTTCGACGCCTGGCCGGCGGTGCCGAACTGCTCGTAGCGTTCGCGGCACAGCGCCTCCAGCGCCGCCATCGACGGCTGCAGGAACTTGCGCGGGTCGAACTCGCCGGGCTTCTCCACCGCCACGCGGCGGATCTCGGCGGCCATGGCCAGGCGGCAATCGGTGTCGATGTTGACCTTGCGCACGCCGTGCCGGATGCCGCGCTGGATCTCCTCCACCGGCACGCCCCAGGTCTTCGGCATCTCGCCGCCGAAGCGGTTGAACCGCTCCTGCAGCGTCTCGGGGACGGAGGAGGAGCCGTGCATCACCAGGTGGATCTCCGGCAGCCGCTCATGGATCGCCTGGACCACATGCATCGCCAGGATCTCGCCGTCGGGCCGGCGCGAGAACTTGTAGGCGCCGTGCGAGGTGCCCATGGCGATGGCCAGGGCGTCGACCCTGGTCTCGCGCACGAACTGCACCGCCTGGTCCGGGTCGGTCAGCAGCTGGTCGTGGCCCAAGGCACCCTCGGCGCCGTGCCCGTCCTCGGCCTCGCCCTGCCCGGTCTCCAGGCTGCCGAGCACGCCGAGCTCGCCCTCCACCGATACGCCGACGGCATGGGCGGCGGCGGTGATGCGGCCGGTGATGCCGACATTGTACTCATAGCTGGCCGGGGTCTTGGCGTCGGCCTCCAGCGACCCGTCCATCATCACGCTGGTGAAGCCGTGCTGGATGGCGGACAGGCAGGTGCCGTCGTCGTTGCCGTGGTCCTGGTGCAGGCAGATCGGGATGCCGGGATGCATCGCCTCCGCCGCCTCCACCATCTTCGCCAGCATCAGGTCGCCGGCATAGGACCGGGCGCCGCGGCTGGCCTGCAGGATCACCGGCGCGTCCACGGCCTTCGCCGCGGCCATGATCGCCAGGATCTGCTCCATGTTGTTGATGTTGAAGGCGGGCACGCCGTAGCCATGCTCGGCCGCGTGGTCCAGAAGCTGTCTGAGCGTGATGCGGGCCATCTGGGCCTCCTGGGGGTCAATGGAGCGATCAGGCGTTCCGAGCTATCCGAGTCCCCCCTCCCCCGCCCGGGAGGGGGTA
>NZ_JANX01000660.1 GCF_000767795.1 Inquilinus limosus MP06
GGTGGTCGACGACCAGTCGGCCGACGGCACCGCCGACCTAGCCCGCGCCGCGGCGGAGGCGGCGGGGGGCGCCGACTGCCTGACCGTGATCTCCGGCACGCCGCTGCCGCCCGGCTGGGTCGGCAAGATGTGGGCGGTGTCGCAGGGCGTCGCGGCGGCGGAGCGGCTGGAGCCGGAGGCGCGCTGGATCCTGCTGACCGATGGCGACATCGTCCACCGGCCGAACAACCTGGCGCAGCTGGTGGCACGGGGCGAGGCCGACCGGCTGGACCTGGTGTCGCTGATGGTGCGGCTGCGCTGCCTCGACTTCGCCGAGCGCTGGCTGGTGCCGCCCTTCGTCTTCTTCTTCAAGATGCTGTACCCCTTCGCCTGGGTGAACCGGGCGGACAAGGCCACGGCCGGCGCGGCCGGCGGCTGCATGCTGGTGCGGCGCGAGGCCCTGGCCCGGATCGGCGGCATCGCCGCCATCCGCGACGCGCTGATCGACGACTGCACCCTGGCGGCGGCGCTGAAGCGCAACGGCCGCATCCGTCTCGACCTCACCGACGAGGCCGAGAGCCTGCGCGTCTATGGCGATGTCGGCGAGATCTGGCGCATGGTGGCGCGCACCGCCTACACCCAGCTGCGCTACTCGCCCTGGCTGCTGCTCGGCACCGTCGCCGGGCTGATCGTCACCTACATCGCGCCGCCCGCCCTGACCATCCTGGGGGAGGGGGCGGCGCGCTATGTCGCCCTGGCCGCCTGGGCGATCATGAGCGCCACCTATGTGCCGATGCTGCGCTTCTACCGGCGCTCGGCGCTGTGGGCGCCCTTCCTGCCGCTCGCCGCGGTGGTGTATCTCGGCGCCACCATCGATTCGGCGCGGCGCCATTGGGCGGGCGTCGGCGGGGCCTGGAAGGGCCGCGTCTACGACCAGCCTGGCGCCGCGCCCGACCTGTCCCGTCAGCCGTCAGACCCGTCCCCATGACCATCTCCAGCCCTTCCTTCCAGAGCGACGACCTCACCGGCCCCACCCGCGCCAGCCTCGACGACGCGATCGGCCGCGGCGTCGGTGGGCTCTTGGACCTGCAGCGCGAGGACGGCCACTGGGCCTTCATCCTCGAGGCCGACGCCACCATCCCGGCGGAATACATCCTGCTGAGGCACTTCCTCGGCGTGGTCGACCGGGAGAAGGAGGCGAAGCTGGCCGACTACATCCGCAGCATCCAGTCGGACCGGCATGACGGCTGGCCGCTGTGGCATGACGGGCCGTTCAACATCAGCGCCAGCGTGAAGGCCTATTTCGCGCTGAAGGCGGCGGGCGACGACCCGGACGCGCCGCACATGGTCCGCGCCCGCGCCGCCATCCTCAAGGCCGGCGGCGCCGCCCGGTCCAACGTCTTTACCCGCATCCTGCTGGCGCTGTTCGAGCAGGTGCCGTGGCGCGCCGTGCCGGTGATGCCGGCGCAGATCATGGTGCTGCCCTCCTGGTTCCCGTTCCAGCTGAACAAGGTGTCATACTGGAGCCGCACGGTGATCGTGCCGCTGCTGGTGATCATGGCCAAGAAGCCCCGGCCGGTGAATCCGGGCGCGCTGTCGATCCAGGAGCTGATGGTCGAGCCGCCGGAGCAGGTGAAGAACTGGCACGTCCATGTCGACGGCACCTTCTGGGGCCGGTTCTTCCGCCGGCTGGACGGGGTGCTGCGGCCGATAGAACCGTTCTTCCCGCGGCGCGAGACGTCGATCCGCAAGGCGGTCGAGTTCGTGACCGAGCGGCTGAACGGCGAGGACGGGCTGGGCGCGATCTACCCGGCCATGGCCAATTCCGTGATGATGTTCAAATGCCTGGGCTATCCGGATGACCATCCGGACCTGCGGATCGCCTGGGCCTCGGTGGAGAAGCTGGTCGACACGGTCGGGGGCGTCACCTACGCCCAGCCCTGCCTGTCGCCGGTCTGGGATACGGCGCTGACGGCGCATGCCCTGCTGGAATCCGACGACCCAGAGGCGGTGGCGCGGGCCAAGCGGGGGCTGGACTGGCTGGTGCCGCGCCAGGTGCTGGACGTCAAGGGCGACTGGGCCGAACGCCGGCCGAACGTGCGGCCGGGCGGCTGGGCCTTCCAGTACAACAACGCGCATTACCCGGACCTGGACGACACCGCCGTCGTGGTCATGGCCATGCACCGGGCCGACCCGGAGCGCTACCGCGAGGCGATCGATCGCGGCGTCGAATGGATCGTCGGCCTGCAGAGCAGGAATGGCGGCTGGGCGGCCTTCGAGGTCGACAACACCTACCACTACCTGAACCACATCCCCTTCGCCGATCACGGCGCGCTGCTGGACCCGCCGACCTCCGACGTCACGGCGCGCTGCCTCAGCATGCTCGGCCAGCTCGGCCGGCGGCTGGACGACCCGGTGGTGGCGCGCGGCGTCGAGTTCCTGCGCCAGGAGCAGGAGGCCGACGGCTCCTGGTTCGGGCGCTGGGGCACCAACTACATCTACGGCACCTGGTCGGTGCTGTGCGCCCTCAACGCCATCGGCATCGACCCGCAGGACCCGATGATCCGCCGTGCCGTCGCCTGGATGGTCTCGCAGCAGCGCGAGGATGGCGGCTGGGGCGAGAGCGGCGACAGCTATTACGAAGGCAAGCCGGAGATGACGCCGGCCACCTCGACCGCGTCGCAGACCGCCTGGGCGGTGCTGGCGCTGATGGCGGTGGGCGAGGCCAAGCACCCGGCGGTGGAGCGCGGCGTCGCCTGGCTGTCGGCGCATCAGCGCGCGGACGGGCTGTGGGACGAGCCGAGCTTCACCGCGGTCGGCTTCCCGCGCGTGTTCTACCTGCGCTACCACGGCTACCCGGCCTTTTTCCCGACCTGGGCCCTGTCCCGCTATCGCCGCCTGCGCGACAGCAACAGCGGCCGGGTCGAGGTCGGGATGTGAGAGACCGCCCGGACTCGCGCCGGCGCGGCCGTCTGATGGCGGTTTCTCCGCTTCCGGTGCTCACGGACCCATGTCCGCTGCGCTCCGGTTCTCGAAACCACCACCAGCCGACTCACGCCAACGCGATTCCAGGCGGTCTCTGCAAACCGTCGCCTCCCCATGTCCTCCCCCTCCCCTTGCGGGAGG
>NZ_JANX01000661.1 GCF_000767795.1 Inquilinus limosus MP06
CATCGCCGTCAGCGAGGCCACCGCGGCGCAGGTGCTGGGCGACCGCGACGGCATGCGGCAGGCGGTAGACCGCGCCTTGGCGATCGACCCTGACGACCCCGAGGCGCTGCGCATGGCGGCCAATTACAAGGTCGCCTTCGCCAACGACCCGGACGGCGCCCTGGCTCTGCTGCGCCGCGCCACGGCCGCGGCGCCCGGCGATGCCGAGGGCTGGAACGACCTGGCCATGCTGCACGACATCCGCGGCGGGCTGGTCGAGGCCGACGCCGCGCTGGAGACGGCGGCGGCGCTGGATCCCGACGCAGCCAATATCCGGATCAACCGCGCCGTCCTGTATCTCGAATCCGGCATGGTCGACCGGGCCCGGACGCTGCTGGCCGAAGCCCGGGCGATCGACCCGGATTCCGGCATCACCCTGGTCGGCGAAGGCATCCTGGCCTTCGAGACCGGCGACATCGACGGCGCGCTGGAGAAGTTCCTGGCGGCCTCGGCCGCCAACCCGGCGTCGTCGGAGAACCTGCAGGGCCTGGCCGCGGCGCAGTACGCGCTGGGCCAGACCAGCCAGGCGGAGCAGACGCTGGGCAACGCCGACCGGCTGGACCCGAACGACCCGATGGTGCCCAACCTGCGCACCATCATCGCCATCGACAATGCCGAGGCCGATGAGGCGATCCACAACGCGCGCGAGATCGCGGCCCGCAGCGGCCAGGGCACCCTGGCGCTGAGCACCGCCAATCTGGGCAACCGGCTGGGGCCGCCGCTGCTGGGCGCCTATGCCAATCTCGGCCTGGTCGATTGGGGCCGCTATTACAACGACCGCACCGACGACGCGTTCAGCGCTTCCACCTATCTCGGCCGGTCGGTGATCAGCCAGCCGACCGCCTTCGGCGCCGACCCCGCCGTGCCGGAGGGCGTGGCGTTGTCGGCAGAGATCCAGGCCCTGCTGCTGGACCCGACCCTGGCATCGTCGCGCCAGCGCCGCACCGACCTGCTGCCGCGGCCGTTCCTGGACGCGCAGCTGACCGGCGGCATCGTCACGGTCGGCGATACGCTCGGCCACAGCGAAGGGGTCGATATCGACGCCTACACCGTCGCCCCGATCCCGCTGGCGTTCCGGGCCAGCTTCGCCCGCGTCGACACCAACGGGGACGACCCCGGCGACGACAGCGACAGCTGGACCGGCTCAGCCCGCCTGGCCGGTCGCCTCGGCCTCGGCGGCAGCTTCGCCGCCTGGATCGATGGCGGCGAGGCCGGCAACGAGTTCGCCGGAACGGTGTTCGCCCCCACGCCCTTTGCCAGCGAGCGCAGCCGGGCGGTGTCCGGCGGCCTGGCCTTCGGCTACCGACTGGCCGAGCGCAGCCGGCTGATGGCCGTGGTCCAGCACAGCCATGTCGAGCGCCGCGACTTCAACCGCAGCCTGCTGTTCGACATCCCGGACCCGGTCTTCCCCGATTTCATCAGCTACGACCTGCGAGAAGACGACATCGCCAAGCAGCGCAGCGACACCACGATGGGCGGACTGGCCCATGTCTGGGGGGCGGGCGACATCACCGTCCAGTACGGGTTCGAGGTGCAGTCGACCCGGTCCGTCCTGTCCGCCGACCAGACTGCGTGGACGACACTGAAGTTCCTGGGCGAGGAGGTGCAGTCGGAGCGGACCCATGGCGAGAGCCGCACCGAGATCGACCAGACGCTGGGCCGCGTCTTCGCCTATGGCCGCTGGACGCCCTTCCCCGACCTGCGCATCGATTTCGGCACCGGCATCGTCCGCGCCGAGAAAGGCGGGCCGGTGCCGGAGGTGGTGCTGGAGCCGCGGCTGGGCATCGCCTGGTCCCCCGCCGAGGGGCATTGGCTGCGCGCCGCGATCCAGCGCAACGCCGAGACGCCGGGCAACCTGACCCTGGCCCCGACCGACACGGTCGGCATCCTGGCCGACACGCTGCCTTTGGGCACGGGTGGCGTCGCCACCAGCACCACCGCGCGGTGGGAGGCGGAGTGGACGCCGCACATCTTCACCAGCCTGGAGGGCCAGCACCAGGAGCTGGAGAACCTGTCCTTCGCCTACCCCTCGGCCCAGCTGGTCTCGGTCGATGTCGAGCGCGGCCGCACCGACCGGGTCACCGCCGCCGGCAATATCTGGTTCACCGGCGGCATCGGCGTCTACGGCTCGGCCTCGCTGATCCGGTCCGAGATCACCGAGGGCATCGACGAGGGCAAGCGGATCCCCTTCGTGCCGGACTGGACGGCGCGGGTCGGCGCCGTCTGGGTCCACCCGCTGCAGATCCGGGCGCAGATCGAGCGGGTCTGGGCCGGGCCTCAATCCAGCGGGCCGGGGGTGCCGGAGATCGACGGCTTCGGCAGCACCAACATCGCGATCAGCTGGGAGCCGCTGGACAAGCGGATCGCGCTGGGCTTCGTCATCCGCAACCTGTTCGACGAGGACTACGATTCCGCCTTCGGGGTCGAGGCCCCGGGCCGGCTGGTCGCGGCCACCGTGTCGATCCGGTTCTAGCTTCGGTGTCGCGAGTGACGGATGCGGTCTTTGAAGTGAGCGTTTTCAAGTCCCCCCTCCCCTTGCGGGAGGGGGGCAGGGGGAGGGGTCTGCGCGCGTCCGCGCGCGAATGGACAGGGCACCGAACCCGCCATCTATGCCGGCGTGCGCCAGCCAGGGCTCGCTCGAGCCGAGAGAACCCCCTCCCCCTATCCCCCTCCCGCAAGGGGAGGGGGGACTCAAAAGAGGCGATATGTGAACGTCGCCGCGCAAGCGGGAGAGGCAATCGGTTCGGCTCGAGAATGGGCCGACCATCCGTCCTCGGACGGCACTAGATGGCACGGCGCCGGATCCACGACAGCCTGTGGCCGTCGCTGCTGCTGGCGGTGCTGCTGTTCGCGGCCCTGCTGCCGCTCGGCGCGACGACGGACTGGCAGGTGGTGGAGAACCGCGCCTTCGACCTGTTCTCGACCACCGACCCGCCGCAGCCGGCCGCGCATGGCGCCATGGTCGTCGCCATCGACGAGCCGTCCTTCGCCGAGATCGGCCGGCAATGGCCGTGGCC
>NZ_JANX01000662.1 GCF_000767795.1 Inquilinus limosus MP06
GGACCCAGGCGGCGATCTCGGACAGGTTCTGGAACACCGGCAGCTTCGGCTGGGCGCCGCGGCTCGGCTCCAGCGCCAGCCCGACCTCGGTGACCTCATTGTCGTCGTCGACGGCGCGGACGATCAGCTCGACCCCGCCGACCGGCAGCCGGTCGCCGATCTCGGCCCGGCCGCCGAACGCATCCTGCAGGAAGGCGCCGGTGGTCCGGGTCTCGGCCGGGTCGGGCAGGGCGAAGCCGTAGCTCTCCGCCACCTCGGCCAGCGGCGCCTCGGCGTTCAGGGTGAAGTCGCCGAAGAAGTCGCGGTCGTCCTCCGCCAGCCGGGCCGGGGTGGCGAACAGCCGGTCCAAGAGGCGCACCTGCTGCGGCGGGGTGAAGATGTAGACCTGGTCGCCGCTCTGCAGCCGGCCGGCATGGTGGATGTCGACCGACTGGCCGTCGCGCACGATCAGCGCCGGCCGGGCCCAGCGCGGGATGCGCTCGCCGCGCGCCACCGGGCTCTGCGCCGCGATACGGTACACCACCAGCTCATGGTTGGCGCGGCCCGGCAGCTCCAGCTCGACCCGGTCGACCGGGCCGATCCGCGGCGGCACGATCAGGCCCAGCCACTTGGCCAGCGGGCGGATGGTCCAGCCCTGCAGCAGCAGCGAGACGATCACCACCACGAACACGCCGTTGAAGATCATCCGCCCGTCCGGCAGCTGCGCGATCAACGGCAGGATGGCCAGCAGGATCGACACCGCGCCGCGCAAGCCCACCCAGGCGACGAAGGTGGTCTCGTTGCGCGAGAAGCCGTAGGGCAGCAGGCACAGCCACACCGCGATCGGTCGGGCCACGAAGGTCAGCGCCAGGGCCACGGCCAGCGCCGGCAGGGCCACGGCGGGGAACTGCGACGGCGTCGCCAGCAGGCCCAGCGTCAGGAACATGCAGATCTGCGCCAGCCAGGTCATGCCGCTCTGGAACCGGCGCAGCAGGGCGGAGGCGCGCAGCGCGGCGTTGCCGGCGACCATGCCGGCGACGTAGACGGCGATGAAGCCGGAGCCCTCGACCATGCCGGTGGCGGCGAAGATCAGCAGCGCCAGGCTCAGCACGATCACCGGATACAGGCCGGGGTCCAGGCTGACGCGGTTGATCACCCGCACGATCAGGAAGCCCCCGACCAGCCCGAGGGCGATGCCGATGCCGGCCTGCAGCAGGAAGGTCGTGGCCAGCGACCAGGTCAGCGTCTCGGCCCCGGTGCCCAGCCGTGCCGCCTCGACCAGGGCGAGCGTCAGGAAGATGGCGATCGGGTCGTTGCTGCCGGATTCGATCTCCAGCGTCGACCGCATGCGGTCGCGCAGGGTGATGCCGCCGACCCGCAGCAGGAAGAACACCGCGGCGGCGTCGGTCGAGCTGACGATGGCGCCGGTCAGCAGCGATTCGTACCAGCCGAAGCCGAAGGCCCAGCGGGCGGCGACGGCGACAAGGCCGGTGGTCAGCAGCACGCCGGCCGTGGCCAGGGTCAGGGCCGGGGCGGCGGCGGCGCGGAAGCTCTGCAGCCGGGTCTCGAAGCCGCTGTCGAACAGGATCAGCGCCAGGGCGACGCTGCCGATGAAATAGGCCACCGGGGCGTTGTCGAAATGGATCTTGCCGATGCCGTCCTCGCCGGCGCCGAGGCCGACCGCGAGGAACACCAGCAGCAGGGGGGCCCCGACCCGGAACGAGATCAGGCTGGTGAAGACGCTGAGCGCAATGAGTCCCGCCGCAACGAGAATGGCGAGGTTCATCGCCTCGATCATCGGTGTCTCTTCCTCGCTTTCGGGGTCGCGGCCGCGGCCGCGCGACTCGCCTCCTGCAATCCACCCGACAAAGGTGACGGAAATCGGGTCCGATGGCGAGGTTTCTGCTCAGTCGAGAGCCTTCACGGCGGCCAGGGCGGCGGCCTGCAGCGCCGCGCGGGACGCGCCGTCGCGGGCCTGCAGCGACAGCCCCTGCATCACCGTGCCGAAGAAGGTGGCGAGGCCGTCGATATCCGTTCCGGCCGGCAGGTCGCCGTCCTCGACGCCGCGTCGCAGCCGGCGGCGGATCCGATCGGTGGTCTCGCGCCGGAGGCCGGCGAGATGGCGGCGCAGCCCGTCATTCTCCGGCAGGCCGTTGACCAGGCCGAGGATCAGCATGCAGCCGCGGGCGCCGGGCGAGGCGAGGGCGATCCCGGCGCTCGCCGTCAGCATGCCGAGGATCGACTCGCGGGCGGTCGCGCCCGTCTCCAGCGCCTGCATGCTGCCGGCGCCGTCGGTGGCCAGGTAGCGGTCGAGCGCCTCGCGGAACAGCGCCTCCTTGGAGCCGAAGGCGGCATAGAAGCTGGGCGGGTTGATGCCCATCGCCGCGGTCAGGTCGACCAGCTGCGCCCCCTCATAGCCCTTGGCCCAGAACACCTCGATCGCGCGCCGCAGCGCCACGTCGCGGTCGAAGCTGCGCGGCCGGCCCCGCGTCGCCATCCGTGATCCTTTCTGTATCTGATCTTACATAATTCACTTGACCGTCAGCGAGCAAGCCGACAGCATTTGTGTAGTCAAAATTATGAAATCAGGAGGCCGCGATGCCGACCGGTCCCGATCCGGGTCTCACGGAAGCCCGGCTGAAGGTGATCGACGCCTATTTCCGCGGCGCGGACAGCCGTGACCCGGCCTGGCTCGACCTGTTCACCGAGGATGTGGAGCTGTTCTTCCCGAAATTCGGCCTGACCCGCGGCAAGACGGCGGTGGCCGGGTTCGCCGGCCGGCTGGCGGCCGAGCTGGAGAGCCTGGAGCACGACATCGCCGGGCTGCGCAGGATCGTCGCCGGCGACACCATCGTGGTCGAGGGCACCGAGGCCGGCGTCACCCGCGCCGGGCTGCGCTGGCCGGACGGGGTGGTGTCGCAGGGCCGGTTCTGCGACGTGTTCGACTTCGCGGGCACGCTGATCCGCAGCATCCACATCTATGTCGACCCCGACTTCACCAGCGCCGACCGCGACCGCATCCGCATCCTGCGCGGCGAGGCGGCGGCCGGGGGCGGGGCCCGGGCTGCGCTCGAG
>NZ_JANX01000663.1 GCF_000767795.1 Inquilinus limosus MP06
GCTCTTGCGCGGCGGCGGGAAGAACTGCGCCAGCTTCGCCGAGTTCTCCGGACTGGTCAGGAAGGCCAGGAAGGACGCCGCGGCCTGCGCGTTCGCCCCGGCCTTGAACACGCCGATGCCGGCCTGGCCGATCACGGCGTATTCGCCGGCCGGCCCCTTCGGCAGCGGCACCAGATCCCAGGCGAAGGCGCCGTCCTTCAGCAGCGCCGCGCGGCTGATCTGGGTGATGGTCATGGCGGCGTCGCCGGCGAAGAAATCGGCCGGCGCGCCCGGCCCCGGCATCGCCTGGTCGGTGAACACCGCCTTGTGCAGGAAGCGCATGACCTCCGCCATCGCCGGCTGGTCGAAGCCGCAGGCCTTGCCGTCGGCGCTCCAGGGCGCGGCGCCCCAGCCGTTCCAGACGGTGGCGAGATTGTCCCACAGCTTGTAGTCGAAATCGCGCACCACCAGCCCGGCCTTGCCGGTCTTGGCATGGACCGCGGCGGCGTCGGCGACGGCGTTGTCCCAGCTCCACTCCCCGGCAGCGATGCGCTCGGCCGGCGGCTTCACCCCGGCCTGCTTCATCAGGTCGAGATTGACGAAGACGCCGAAGGGCGAGGTCGACAGCGGATAGGCGTAGAGCGTGTCGTCGCGGCGCCACAGCGCGGTGGCGCTGGGCAGCAGGTCGTCATAGCCGTAGCCCGGCGTCGCCCGCAGCACGTCCTGCAGCGGCAGCAGCACGCCGGAGGAGACGAAGTCCGGCGCCGAATTCTCGAAGATCCAGGCCAGGTCGGGGGCGTTGCCGCCGGCGATCTGCGTGGTCAGCGCCGTGGTGTAGCCGTCGAAGGGCAGCGTCTCGAAGGTGATCGACGCCACCTCCGGATGGTCCTTGCGGTACGCGGCGGCGATGCCGTCCAGCAGTTGCAGATGGGCCTTGTTGCCGGTCCAGACCGTCATCCGGAGGGCGACGCCCTCCGCGCGGGCCGGGCCGCCAAGGGCCGCGGCGGCCAGAAGTCCGGCCGCGGCGGCGGCAAAGATGCGGCGTCCGAGCATCATGGCATCCTCCCCTTTTGGTTCTTCGAACGGTTCCGCGGCCGCCGGTCAGTAGCCGACGACCTCCGGCCAGTGCAGTTCCACCCCCTGCCCCTCCAGCCGGGCCTGGAACGCGGCCAGCCGGTCGGGACGGGCCCGCACCGCGCGCGGCGGCAGGTCGTGCTGCAGGCACCAGGCGGCGAGATGGCCGGCCACCTCGCCGATGTTCCATTCCACCGGGTGCAGCCGGTAGCAGCCATTGGTGATGTGGGTGGTGCCGATCGCCTTGCCGGCCGGCAGCAGGTTTTCCATCCGCCGCGGCAGCAGCGCACCGAGCGGGATCTCGAACGGGCAGGAGCCGACATCGATGTAGTTGTCGCCGCCGGTCGAGGGGTGCAGGTCGATCCGGTACATGCCGACGCCGACGGAATCGCGGTAGCGCACCGCCCCGCGGGCGCCGCGCACCGCCAGCGACAGGTCCTGCTCCACCACCGTGTATTCGGCCCGGATGCGGCGGGATTCGCGGATGTAGGGCGCCTGGGCCAGGCCGTCGAGCGTGCCGGTGACGTCGCTGCGCAGCCGCAGGCCGGGGAAGCCCGTGCCGCCATCCGGCCGCGGCGCCTCGGTCTGCAGCCAGTACAGGACGCAGCGCGACAGCTCGGCCGCGCCGGCCAGGTGGCGCTGCGCCTCGGCCTCCGGCACCTCGAACACCGGCCCCTCGAAATAGTCGATCATCGGCCAGTTCACGAGGGTGATGTCGCTGGCATAGGCGCCGCCGGTGAAGTTGCGGCGGGCGGCGATGCGCCGGAAGGTCCACAGGTTGCCGTCGCCCGGGTTCAGCCGCTGGTCGGCGTTCACCGCCAGCGGGTCGTCATCCGGGTTCGGGGTGAAGCTGCGCTCGACGATCTCCAGCGTGCGCGGATGCGGCGACTTCCAGCCCAGCAGCGGCCCGCCCCAGAACTCCGGCCGGTAGTCGCGCCAGAAGGCGTAGTTGGCCGGCCGGTCGATGACGTGGCTGCCGTCGACATGGTCGAGGGCGAAACAGATCGACACCGCCTGCATGTTCAGCGGCTGGGCGGACCAGGGCGCGCTCGGCTCCCCGGTCTCGCCGCGGGATTCGAAGCCGGTGACGTATTCGGTGCCGGTCAGCGGCAGCAGCGCCCCGGTCTCGGTCGCGTCCAGCACATAGCGGCCGGAGGCGACGATGTCCGGCCCGCCGTCGCGATGGGCCAGGCGGATGGCACGCACCCGGTCGCCGTCGACATCCGCCGCCACCGGCCGGTAGGGCTGCAGCACCTTGAGGCGGCCGGAGCCGCGCCAGGGCGCCAGCATCGCCTCGATCACCGCCAGGCCGACCCGTGGTTCGTGGCACAGCCGGCTGACCCAGCCGGCGCCGGGGTTCAGGTCGCGCCAGGCCCGCGCGCCCTCGGTCAGCGGATAGTACCGGCGGTAATGCTCGCGGATGCCGTCGCGCAGCGCCCGGTAGCTGGCGGTGGCGCCGAAGCGCTCGATCCAGGAATGCTCGTCCGGCGGCACCGCTTGGCTGGTCAGCTGGCCGCCCAGCCAGTCGTATTCCTCGGTCAGGATCACCGAGCGGCCGGACCTGAGCGACGCCAACGCTGCCGCGACGCCGCCCAGGCCGCCCCCCACCACCAGCACATCCGCATCGAATTCGAGGGTCAATTCCGCCGCCCCTTCCGCTTGTCCGGTACCGGGCCGAGGGTCTGCCCCCCGGCCAGCTCGCAGGGCAGCAGCCGCTGCCGCCCCTCCTCCTGCCCGCCCATCACCAGGGTCAGGATCTCGACCGCCTGCCGCCCCATCTCCTCGCGCGGGATGCGGAAGCAGGTGAAGGCGATCTCGCTGGCGATCGGCCGCGTCGGGTTGCCCAGCGCGATCAGCGACAGGTCGTCCGGCACTGCCACGCCGCGGTCGCGCGCCGCCCGCTCCAGCACCACCGCATCGGCTTGGTCCTCGACCAGCGCCACGGTCGCGCCGGCACGCAGCAGCCGGTCGACCAGCTCCCCCGGGT
>NZ_JANX01000664.1 GCF_000767795.1 Inquilinus limosus MP06
GGCGCGAGGGGCCGGTGGCGATGGTCGGCGACGGCATCAACGACGCGCCGGCGCTGGCCGCCGCCTCGGTCGGCATCGCCATGGGCGGCGGCACCGACGTGGCGCTGGAGACGGCGGATGCGGCGCTGCTGAACAACCGCGTGGTCGGTGTGGCCGAGCTGATCGGCCTGTCCCGCGCCACCCTGGCCAACATCCATCAGAACATCGCCGTCGCCCTCGGCCTGAAGGGGCTGTTCCTGGCGACGACGGTGCTCGGCGCGACCTCGCTGTGGATGGCGATCCTGGCCGACACCGGCGCCACCGTGCTGGTGACGCTGAACGCGCTCCGGCTGCTGCGCCTGCTGCCCGCGCCGCGTCCGGCGGTGGCCAAGTCCGCCCAGGCCCACGGGCACGACCATGCGGATGGCCACGGGCACAACCATGATCACGGGCGCGAGCACAGCCACGATCACGACCACGGCCATGCGCACGAACACGGTGCCGAGGGCCGGGAGGCCGCGGATTGCTGCGCCCACGGCGTCTGCGGCCCGAAGCCGGCAAACGTCGCCTGCGGCGCCTGCCGGGCCCCGAACCAGGCCGCGGCCCGGTACTGCAGCCAGTGCGGCCAGGCGATGGCGGCGTGACAGCGGGCGGCGGGTCTGGGAACATAGTCCCCGGCTCGCCGTTGATCCTCCGCAACCGGCCAGGGGTCGGACAGAGGCCCGTGACGGCAAGCACCAACCAGGCAACCAGGGGGTGTGCCATGGGGCTGATCAATTTCATCAAGCATGCGGGCGAGAAGCTGTTCGGCGGCGGCGAGGCCGAGGCCGCGACGGCGGACGATTTGAAGAAGCAGATCCAGGCGCAGGGGCTGGATCCCGCCGGGGTCGACATCAAGGTCGAGGGCGACAAGGTGACGGTCGGCGGCAACGTCGCCTCCACCGAGGTGGCGGAGAAGATCGCGCTCGCGGTCGGCAACACGCCCGGCGTCGCCCAGGTGCAGAACGACCTCGCCGCCGCCGCGCCGGCGCCGGAATCGCGGTTCTACACGGTGAAGAAGGGCGACACCCTCTCCGCCATCGCCAAGGCCGAGTACGGCAACGCCAACGACTATCCGAAGATCTTCGAGGCCAACAAGCCGATGCTGAAGCACCCGGACAAGATCTACCCGGGCCAGGTGCTGCGCATCCCGTAGCCGGCCCGGGGCTCTCCCCGTCCAGGCTCGAAGGGTCCGCCCGGCGACGCGCGGGCCCTTCGCTTTCCCGTGTCGCGCTGCCGGCCGTTGCGCTATCAGCAGGGCGGGGAGCGCATGCGGGAGTCCTCGGGCTTGGCCAATGTCCTGTTCATCACCGCCGACCAGTGGCGCGGCGACACGCTGTCGGCGGTGGGGCATCCCTGCATCCGCACCCCGGCGCTGGACGCGCTGGCGGAAGACGCGACGCTGTTCCGCCGCCACCACACCGTGGCCTATCCCTGCGGCCCGTCCCGCGCCTCGCTGCTGACCGGCCTGTACCCGCACACCCATCGCAGCGTGCGCAACGGCATGCCGCTCGACGCCCGCCACACCAACCTGGCGCTGGAGGTGCGGCGCGGCGGGTGGGACCCGCTGCTGTTCGGCTACACCGACACCTCGCTGGACCCGCGCGGCCGCGCGCCGGACGACCCGGCGCGGCACAGCTATGAAGGCGTGGCGCCGGGCTTCACCCCGGTGCTGAACCTGTCCGAATCCAGCCGCGCCTGGATCGCCGACCTGATCGCCAAGGGCTATGACGTGGCGGAGCCGGGGGAGGGGCGGGACCCGCTCTACGACCCGGACCCGTCGGCGGAGGCGGCGCCGGGCGGCTTCGGTCCGACCCGGATCCGGGCCGAGGACAGCGAGACCGCCTTCATGACCGACCAGGTGCTGCGCCACCTGGCGGTGCTGCAGGGCCGGCCCTGGTTCGTGCACCTGACCTATATCTGCCCGCACCCGCCCTTCGCCGCCCCGGCGCCCTGGCACCTGGCCTATGATCCGGCCGGGGTGCCGGCGCCGCTGCGTGGGCCGTCCGCCGCGGCCGAGGGGGCGCAGCATCCGCTGCTGGCCGGGCTGCACCGGGCGGTGCGGTTGGACAAGTTCCTGAACCATGCCGAAGGCCCGGCCTCGGCGCTGGACGATGCCGGCGTCGCCGCGGTGCGCGCCGCCTATTACGGGCTGGCGTCGGAGGTCGACCACCATCTCGGCCGGGTGTTCGACTTCCTCAAGGCCAGCGGCCAGTGGGACGACACGCTGATCGTCTTCACCTCCGACCATGGCGAGCAGCTGGGCGACCACTACCTGTTCGGCAAGCTCGGCTATTTCGATCAGTCGGCCCATATTCCGCTGATCGTCCGCGACCCGCGGCCGGAGGCGGATGCCGGCCGCGGCCGCCAAGTCGGGGATTTCACCGAATCGGTCGACATCCTGCCCACCATCCTCGGCTGGCTCGGCCTGCCGGTGCCGCGGCAATGCGACGGCCGCTCGCTGCTGCCGTTCTGCCGCGGCGGACGGCCGGAGGATTGGCGCGACGCGGCGCACTGGTTCTACGATTTCGGCAATGTGCGCGAGCGGGTCGGCGCGCCCCGGCTCCACTCCGACGAATGCGGCGTCCAGGTGGTCCGCGACGCCCGGCGCAAATATGTCCACTGCACCGCACTGCCGCCGCTGTTCTTCGACCTGGAGCGCGACCCCGGCGAGTTCGAGGACCGCAGCGGCGACCCCGCCTATGCCGCCGAGATGCTGGCCTATGCGCAGAAGCTGCTGTCCTGGCGCATGCGGCACGAGGACCGGATGCTGAGCCACATCACGCTGGAAGGCGGCTATTTCGAGGGGGACGCATCATGAGTGCGGCCGATATCCGCGGCATCCTGTTCGACAAGGACGGCACGCTGATCGACTACGACGCCACCTGGCGGCCGCTGAACCGCGAGGCGGCGATGTTCGCCGCGGCCGGCGACCCGGAGCTGGCGCTGCGGCTGCTGGAGGTCGCCGGCGCCGACCCGCACAGCGGCGCGGTCAGGGCCGACAGCCTGTT
>NZ_JANX01000665.1 GCF_000767795.1 Inquilinus limosus MP06
TCGCTTCGCGCCTCCGACCTCTCCCGCAAGCGGGAGAGGCAACAACCCGGTGCCTCATTCGGGCCGGGGCGATCCGATCCGGCCGGAGTCCGGATTAGGCCGGGAGAGCGCCGGAGCGCTTGGCGGTCCAGGTCGCGACGTAATCCATCAGCCCCGGGGACAGGCAGTCATAGGGCGGCAGCCCCAGCTCCTTCAGCCGGGCGCGCACGCCGTCCATGCGGCTCGGGTCGACGCCAGATTCGATGATCGAGGAGACGAAGGCGGCGAAGGTCGGCGCGGCATAGCCGCTGTTGTCGAACCGCTCCGGATGGATGAAGGACAGGCCCTTGAACGGATGGTCTCGCTCGACCGGCCCGTACAGGTGCACGCCGCACTGCTTGCAGGCGTGACGCTGGATCAGGGCGCTGGGGTCGACCACCGCCAGCTTGTCGCCGTTCTCCAGCACCGTCACCTTGTCGGACGGCACCACGGCGACGACCGAGAAATTGACGCCCTTCGGCTTCCAGCACTTGGTGCAGCCGCAGGCATGGTTATGGGCGACATCGCCCTCGATGCGCACCTTGACGGGACGGTCGGTGCACAGACAGGTCAGCGTGCCCCCCTGGAAGCTGCCGGACCCCTGGCGCACGCCGCCGTCGACGACCGGGTGTATGGACTCGCTCATCGCGTTTCTCCCTTTTGACGTTCGTTGACCCGGATGGTCGTTCCGGCGGAAGTGTCGGCCAACCGGGGCGGAATCTCTATTGGACCCTCGGATGAGAAATGGGGTCGAAACCGGCCGCCCGGGCGGCATCCGCGCGTGACCGCCGCGGCTTCGGCCCCCGACGAGTCCATCGC
Source organism: Inquilinus limosus MP06 (assembly GCF_000767795.1). Classification (GTDB taxonomy): domain Bacteria; phylum Pseudomonadota; class Alphaproteobacteria; order DSM-16000; family Inquilinaceae; genus Inquilinus; species Inquilinus limosus_E. The sequence goes on from NZ_JANX01000665.1 coordinate 838, forward strand.
CTCTTGGCGGGCACAGCCGGATCGGTCCAGGATCGGGGCATCGGCCCGCCGGACGGCGATTCGTCCGGGATGCGCGGCCCTGCCCGAGGAGCGATCATGCCCGATCCGATTGAGCGCCGCGCGGTCGGCCGCACCCCGTTGCACGTGTCCCGCCTGGGCATCGGCGGCGGCAGCCTGTTCAGCTCGATCGGCGACGCCGCCGTGGCCGCGCTGGTCGACCATTGCTGGGATCGCGGCCTGCGCCATTTCGACACCGCCGCCCTCTATGCCGGCGGGGTCAGCGAGACGCGCTTCGGCACCGCGCTGGCGGACCGGCCGCGCGACGAGCACGTGCTGTCCACCAAGGCCGGCCGCACCACCGAAGACGGGCAGAACCGCTTCGACTACACCCGTGACGGCCTGCTGTTCTCGGTCGAGCGCAGCCTGAAACGGCTGAAGCGCGACCGGCTGGACATCGTCTTCATCCACGACGTCACGCCCGACCTGCACGGCGATGCCTACGAGGCTCGATTTGCCGAAGCGATGGACGGCGCCTATCCGGCGCTGGCCGAGCTGCGCCGTCAGGGCGTGGTCGGCGCCATCGGCGTCGGGGTCGGCAGCTGGCAGGTGTGCCAGCGCTTCGCCGAGGCCGGGGAGTTCGACTGCATGATGCTGGCCGGCGGCTATACCCTGCTGCGGCAGGATTCGACGCCGTTCCTGGACGATTGCGTGACGCGCGGCATCTCGGTGCTGGTGGCGGCGCCGTTCAACACCGGCATCCTGGCCACCGGCGCGGTCGAGGGCGCGCGCTACCACTACAAGCCGGCGACGCCGGAGGTGATGGAGCAGACCCGCCGGATCGAGGCGGTGTGCCGCCGCCACGACGTGAAGCTGCCGGCGGCGGCGCTGCAATTCCCGCTGCGCCATCCCGCCGTCATCAGCGTCGTCGTCGGCCACCAGTCGGCCGGGGAGGTCGACCGCAACCTGGACCTGCTGCGGCAGGACATCCCCGAGGCGCTGTGGGCCGAGCTGGCGGCGGAGGCGGCGGCCGCGTAGGGCCGTAGCGGTGACGAACCCGAAGCGGGACAGCTGATGGCCACCAGGCAGGGAGCAGGCTTGCAGATCATGTCTGGGGTCAGTCTGGAGACCGCCGACCGGGAGCTGCGCACCTATGTCGAGGCGGTGGTCGCCGATCTCCGGGACGAGGTCGGCGACAGCCTGTCGGCCGTCATTCTGCACGGGTCGCTCGCCATGGGGTCCTTCCATGCTCCCAAAAGCGATGTCGATCTCCTCGTGCTGGTCCGGGACCTGTCCCCCGGCCGGGCCGAGATGCTGTATCGTCTGTTCGAGCGCCATCACGCTCGCAGGCCCTATGTCGGCGGCCTCGAAGCCAGCGTGATACGGACGAGCGATGCGCGGTCGCCGAGACACCCGTTGCCGTATCTGGTGCATTTCAGCGAAACAACGGCGGGATGGCGGCCATGGCAGGGCGAAGATCCGCCGACGGACGAAGATCTCATCGCCCATCTGACGGTCGCCAGGCATCACGGTATCAGCCTCCACGGCCCGGAGCCGGCCGACCTCATCGGCGATCTGCCGTGGACCGACTATCTGGCATCGGTCCGCAGCGACATCGACTGGATTCTCGAAGACGAGAACATCCTGACGTCGCCCTTCTACGGCATCCTCAATCTCTGTCGGTGGATGATGATCGAGGAGGCGGAGGATCGGATCGTCCCGGGGAAGGAAGAGGCCGGGATCTGGGCCTTGTCCCATCTGCCGGCCGCGCTGACCGAGATCGTCGCCCAGGCTCTCGCCGCCTATCGGGCACCGGATTGGCCGCACGACCGGGAGGAGCGGCGGCTTGCCGGAGGGCCTTGGCCACGTCCGGGGCTCATCGAGTTCCGTGACTATGTTCGCTCGCGGCTGCCGGGTTCCGACACCGGAACGTGAACCGCGGCCGGCCGATGCCCCGCTTGGACAGGTCTCGCGCCCTAAACCCCCGCCAATTCCCGCAGCCGGCCCAGGCTCTCCTCCCGGCCGGGACGCAGCCCTTCGCCGATCCACCAGCGCTCGACCTCGGCCAGCGCCTTGCCGACCGCGGGGCCGGACAGGCCGAGCGCGACCACGTCGCGGCCGCGCACCGGCAAGGCCGGCACCGGCTCCGTCTCCAGCGCCGCCAGGGCGCGCTTGAAGCTCCAGCGCTTCGGTGC
>NZ_JANX01000666.1 GCF_000767795.1 Inquilinus limosus MP06
GAACGGCGCCAACACCGGCACCTCGGTGCTGCTGCTGGCCTATGCGCTGGGCGCCGCCACCTCGCTCGCCCTCGCCCTCCTGGTCGGCGGCCGGGTGTTCAAGGCGATGAAGCGGTCGCTGGGCGTCGGCGAATGGATCCGCCGCGGCCTGGGCGTCGCCGTCCTGGCCGGCGTCGCCGCCATCGCGCTGGGCCTCGACACCGGCCTCCTGACCCGCGTGTCGCTGGCCAGCACCACCTCGCTGGAGCAGGGGCTGATCGACAGGCTGCAGCCGGCGCCCGCCAGCCCGCCCGCCGCCTCCGTCGCCATGACCGGCAGTCCCGCCATGAAGGCCCCGGCCCTGCCGGTGCTGGGCACCTTCCCGTCCCTGTCCGGCGCGGTCGACTGGCTGAACTCCCCGCCCCTGACCGTGGAGGGGCTGAAGGGCAAGGTGGTGCTGGTCGATTTCTGGACCTATTCCTGCATCAACTGCCTGCGCGCCATCCCCTATGTCCGGGCCTGGGCCGAGAAGTACAAGGACCAGGGGCTGGTCGTGATCGGCGTGCACGCGCCCGAATTCGCCTTCGAGCGCAATGTCGACAACGTCCGCAAGGCGATCGCCGATTTGAAGATCGACTACCCGGTGGCGATCGACAACACCTACGCCATCTGGCGCGCCTTCGAGAACGAGTACTGGCCGGCGCATTACTTCATCGATGCCGAAGGCCGGATCCGGCACGAGCATTTCGGCGAAGGCGACTACGACCAGTCCGAACGGGTGATCCAGCAGCTGCTGGCCGAGGCCGGGCACAAGGATGTCGCCGGCGGCCTGGCCACGGTCGACGCCCGGGGCGCCGAGGCGGCCTCGGACCAGGCCGATGTGCGGTCGCCCGAGACCTATCTCGGAAGCAACCGGGCCGAGAACTTCGTCTCGCCCGGCGGCTTCGTCCAGAACGCCAGCCATGTCTACGCCGCCGGCTCGCCGCGCCTGAACCAGTGGGGCCTGACCGGCGACTGGACGGTCAGCGGCGAGCATGCCGCGCTGAACCAGCCGGATGGCGGCATCGTCACCCGCTTCCACGCCCGCGACCTGCACCTGGTGCTGGGGCCGGCGGCGGACGGCAGGCCGGTGCGCTTCCGCGTCACCATCGACGGCCAGGCGCCGGGCGACAGCCACGGCACCGACACCGACGCCGCCGGCCAGGGCACCGTGACCGGCCAGCGCCTGTACCAGCTGGTGCGGCAGGACGGCCCGGTGGCCGACCGCACCTTCGAGATCCGGTTCCTGGACCCCGGCGTCCAGGCCTTCGCCTTCACCTTCGGCTGACAGCGGAGCTGAGCCCATGCCCCTCTTCCCGATCCGACCCTCCGCCGCCTGGCGGCGCCTGCCGGCCCTCGCCGGCGCCCTGTCGCTGCTGGCGGTCGCCGCCGGCCTTGCGGTCACCCGATCCTCGGCCGAGGAGGCGCGGCTGGTGCCCCCGCCGGCGGTCGACGAAAGCGCCGATTCCGGCGCCGCGACCGAGACCGCGGTGCTGGCCGGCGGCTGCTTCTGGGGCGTCCAGGGCGTGTTCCAGCACGTCAAGGGCGTCACCAGCGCCGTCTCCGGCTATGCCGGCGGCGACGCGCGGACGGCGCAGTACGAGACCGTCAGCGGCGGCGACACCGGCCATGCGGAGTCGGTCAAGATCACCTACGACCCGCACCAGATCAGCTATGGCCGCATCCTGCAGATCTACTTCTCGGTGGCGCATGACCCGACCCAGCTGAACCGCCAGGGCCCGGACAGCGGCACCCAGTACCGCTCCGCGATCTTCCCGGCGGATGCGGAGCAGGCGCGGGTGGCCAAGGCCTATGTCGACCAGTTGAACCAGGCCGGGACGTTCGACGCCGCGATCGTCACGAAGATCGAGCCGGGACGATCCTTCTATCCGGCCGAGGACTACCACCAGGATTACCTGACCCTGCACCCGACCAGCCCCTACATCGCCATCAACGACCTGCCGAAGGTCGAGGCGCTGCAGCGGCTGTTCCCGGACTCCTACCGCGCCGACCCGGTGCTGGTCTCGGCGCAGACGAACTGACGGCCGGGGCGGAGGAGGAGAGCCCTCCTCCGCCCCGGCGCGGCAACGCCTGCATGAGCCAGGCGCAGGGCGGCGGCGACAAATCGCCCCTGGCCAGGACGGGAATCTCGTCCGACCATCGCATATCCAGGAATGCACCGGCTGAAGGCCCGTGAGAGGTCCGGCCGGCAGGCAAGGGACGGATCTTCATGGGGCTGCTGCGCGCCGGCCGCATCGTGCTGGGAGTCGGGCTGCTGCTGGCCGTCGGCGGCGCGGCGGGTCTGGCCGCCTATGGCTGGCGCCCGGCGATCGACCCGATCGACCCGCCGGCCGCCGCGAGCTTCGACCCGGCGCTGGTGCAGCAGGGCGCCGAGCTGGCCTCGGTCGGCAATTGCGGCACCTGCCACACCGCCCCGGGCGGCAGGGCCTTCGCCGGCGGCCTGCCCCTGCCGACGCCCTTCGGCACGATCCACTCCACCAACATCACCCCCGACCCGGAGACCGGCATCGGCCGCTGGTCCGAGGCGGCGTTCCAGCGGGCGATGCGCGAGGGCGTCGACCGCGCCGGCCGCAATCTCTATCCCGCCTTCCCCTACGACCACTTCATCCTGGTCACCGACGCGGACAACCAGGCGCTCTACGCCTTCCTGATGACGCGCCAGCCGGTGGCGGCGCGGGCGCCGGCCAACGACCTGCCCTTCCCGCTGAACCAGCGCTTCGTCCTGGCCGGCTGGAAGCTGCTGTTCCTCCAGCCCGGGCCCTACAAGCCCGACCCGGCGCATGACGCGGCCTGGAACCGCGGCGCCTATCTGGCCGAGGGGCTGGCCCATTGCGGCGCCTGCCACACGCCGCGCAACCTCTTCGGCGCCGAACGGACCAGCCAGCGCTTCGCCGGCGGCGACGCCGAAGGCTGGCACGCCGTGCCGATCGGCAGCGGGTCGCCGGCCCCGGTGCCCTGGACCGCGGAGTCGCTGTTCCAGTATCTGC
>NZ_JANX01000667.1 GCF_000767795.1 Inquilinus limosus MP06
CTCTCCCCAAGGAGAGGTGTGGTTTCCCTCTCCCCGGGGAGAGGGAGGGGCCCGTCGCGTTGGCGACGGGAGGGTGAGGGGGTGGCTCCTACCGTCCCTTCCACACCGGCTTGCGCTTCTCGGCGAAGGCGCGGGCGCCTTCCAGCTGGTCGTCGCTGTCATAGAGCGTCGCCACGGTCGGGAAGCCGCGGCGCATCACCCGGGCCAGCGCCGCCTGCACCGGCATCGCCTCGCTCTCCCGCGCCACCTCCTTGATCGCGGCGAAGACCAGAGGCGGGCCGTCGGCCAGGTGACGGGCCACAGCGCGGGCGCGGTCCATCAGCTCCGCCGCCGGCACCACCTGGTTCACCAAGCCCCAGCGCGCGGCCTCCGCCGCCTCCATCCAGCGGCCGGTGTAGAGCAGGTCCATCGCCACATGGTACGGGATGCGGCGCGGCAGCTTGATCGTCGCCGCGTCGGCCAGGGTGCCGGCGTTGATTTCGGGCAGCGCAAACCGGACATGCTCCGCCGCCAGGATCAGGTCGCAGGACAGCGCCAGCTCGAAGCCGCCGCCGACCGCCATGCCGTTGACCGCCGCGATCACCGGCTTGTTCAGGCCCGGCAGTTCCTGCAGCCCGGCGAAGCCGCCGATGCCGTAATCCTCGTCCGGCCGGATGCCTTCGGCCGCCACCGTCTTGAGGTCCCAGCCGGCGGAGAAGAAGCGGTCGCCGCCGCCGGTGACGATGGCGACGCGCAGGGCCGGGTCGTCGCGGAAGGCGGCGAAGACCTCGCCCATGCGGCGGCTGGTGGCGGCGTCGATCGCATTCGCCTTCGGCCGGTCCAGCACCACCTCGAGCACGGCGCCGTCGCGGGTCACGCGCAGGGGATCATCGATCATCGGGGGCCTCCACCAGCCGCAGCAGGACATCCGCGGCCACGGCGCCGCTGGACGTGATGATCAACGGATTGACGTCGAGCTCGGCCAACTGGCGGGCCTGGGCCAGGGCGAAATCCTGGACCGCCAGCATGGCGTCGACCGCGGCGTGGAGATCGCCCGGCGGCCGGCCGCGATGGCCGTCGAGCAGCCTGGCCACCTTCAGCGAGCGGATCGCCGCCGCCACCTCCGCCCGCCCGGCCGGCAGCAGCAGGATCCGCCGGTCGCCCACCAGCTCGACCAGCGTGCCGCCGGAGCCGAGCACGAGATGCAGCCCGAGCAGCTTGTCGCGGCCGATGCCGACGATCAGCTCCGCCACCGCGCCGGCGACCATGCGCTCGACCAGCAGCGCGTCGCCCAAACCTTTCAGGGCAACGGCGGCATCACGCACGGCGGCGGCATCGGCCAGGTTCAGCCGGACGGCACCGAGCTCGGTCTTGTGCGCCAGGTCGGCGCCGGCGGCCTTGAGCACGACCGGGAAGCCGATCGCCCCGGCGGCGGCCACCGCTTCCTCGGCCGACCACGCCAGCCGCCCCTCCGGCACCGTCACGCCATGGGCGGCGAGACGGCGCTTGCCCTCCCACTCCGACAGGGTGCGGACCGGGCCGGGCGCCAGCGGCACCGGCTCGGCCGGCAGGGGCGCATCGGCCTCGCGCAGGATGTCGCCCGCCTCCGCCGCCGCAACGATCGCGGCCAGGGCGTCGTCGATGCCGAGCAGCGGCGCGACGCCGGCCGCCACCAGGCGATGCGCCTGATCCTCCGGCAGCCCTTCGGGCATCGAGGCGACCAGCGCGGCCTTGCGGCCGGTGCGCTGCGACGCCGCCACCAGCGCCTCCAGCGACGGCACCCAGGCGACGTCGCTGCAGCGGTCGCCGCGCGGCAGGTCGAGCACCAGGAGCGTCAGGTCGAAATCCGCCGCCATCATCGCCGCAAACGTCTCGGTCATGGCCGGGGCGTTGGCCCAGATGAAGGTGTGGTAGTCGAAGGGGTTCGACACCGTCACCAGCGCCGACACCGTCGCCGCCACCCGCGCCGTCTGCGCCCCATCCAGCGGCCGGAAGCGCAGCCCGGTGCCGGGCGCGGCATCGGCGATCAGCGCCGCCTCCCCGCCCGAACAGCTCATCGAGGCGATGTCGCGGCCGGGCAGCGGCCCCACGACATGCAGCAGCTTCAGCGCCTCCAGCAGCACGGTCAGCGAGGCGACGCGGACAACGCCGATGCGGCGCAGGAAGGCATCGGTCACCGCATCCTCCCCGGCCAGGGAGGCGGTGTGGCTGAGCGTCAGCCGCGCGCCCTCTGCCGACCGGCCGGTCTTCACCGCCAGGATCGGCACGCCCTGCCGCCGCGCCCGCGCCGCCGCCCGCGCCAAGGCGGCGGGCTCGGCCAGCCCCTCGATGTGCAGGCCGATGGCGGTGACGCGCGGGTCGTCGAGGAAGGCCTCGACCATCTCGGCCAGCCCGGCCACCGCCTGGTTGCCCAGCGTCGCGACATAGGCGATCGGCAGGCCACGGCGCTGCATGGTCAGGTTGATGGCGATGTTGCTGGACTGGGTGACCAGCGCCACGCCGCGCTGCACCCGCTGGCCGCCATGCTGGTCGGGCCAGAGGAGCGCGCCGTCGAGATAGTTGATGACGCCGTAGCAGTTCGGGCCCAGCACCGGCATGGCGCCGGCGGCCACGATCAGCCGGGCCTGTAGATCCGCCCCCTCCCCGCCGGTCTCGGCAAAGCCGGAGGCGTAGCACACCGCCCCGCCGGCGCCGCGCTCGGCCAGGGCGGCGGTGACCTCGACGGCGGAGTGGCGGTTGATGCCGAGGAAGACGGCGTCGGGCGCACCCGGCAGCTCGGCGACGCTGCGGAAGGCTGGCAGGCCCTCCACCGTCTCGTGCTGCGGATGCACCGGCCAGATCTCGCCGGCGAAGCCCATGCGCCGGCTCTGCCGGATCACCTCGGCGGCAGGCTTCCCGCCGACCACCGCGATCGAGCGGGGGCGGAGAAGGCGGGACAGGTCGAAGCGCCGGGTCATGCCCGTGCCTCCGAGCCCGCACGGCTCCGACAGCGGCCTCTCCAACTATCGCAAACTCGAGTCCCCCCTCCCCTTGCGGGAGGGGGG
>NZ_JANX01000668.1 GCF_000767795.1 Inquilinus limosus MP06
GGCTCAAGGCCGGGGTCGCAATGACGGTATGGGCTGCAGAACCAGTGTTCAAAACCGATGGTTTTGCCTTTCCCGCATCGCGTGAGAGGCCGGAGCGCTTGCGAGTCCGCGCCGGCTCAGGCCCGGCCGCTCACGCCCCGACGTCGCTCAGCAGCTTGGCCGGGTAGCCCGATTCCATCAGCTTGCCGATGATGACGTCGACATGGGCGCGGTCGCGGGTCTCGACCACCACGTCGATATCGGCGCGCTTCACCGGGATCTGGAAGAACAGCCGCTGGTGGTAGGTCTCGATGATGTTGCCGCCGGTGGCGCCGATGATGCCGGCGATGGTGCTCAGCACCCCCGGCACGTCCTCGATCTCGATCCGCAGCCGGGCGATCTGGCCGTTGCGCACCAGGCCGCGCATCAGGATCGAGGCCAGGATGCGCGGGTCGATGTTGCCGCCGCAGACCACGACGCCGACCTTGCGCCCGGCGAAGCGCTCCGGATGGGCCAGGATGCCGGCGATGCCGGCGGCGCCGGCACCCTCGGCCACCAGCTTCTGCTGGGTCATCAGCTGGTGCACGCCCTGCTCCAGCATCGTCTCGTCGACCGTGACGATGTCGTCGACCAGCGTCGCGATGATCTGGCGGGTCAGCACGCCCGGGCTCTTCACCGCGATGCCCTCGGCGATGGTGGCGCCGCCATAGACGCCGGTGCGGCCGGCCACCGCGTCGCTCATCGAGGCGTAGAGCGCGGCCTCGACCCCGGTGATCCGGATCTTGGGGTTGACCGACCGGGCGGCGATGGCGACGCCGGAGATCAGGCCGCCGCCGCCGATCGGCACCACCAAGTCATCGAGATCCGGCACGTCGGCCATGATCTCCAGCCCGGCCGTGCCCTGGCCGGCGACGATGTAGGGGTCGTCATAGGGGTGGATCAGGGTCAGGCCTTCCTCGTCCACCAGCTTGCGGGCATGGCCCATGCTGTCGTCGAGGGTCTGGCCCACCAGCACCACCTTGGCGCCGTAGCCCTCGGTCTTGGCCACCTTGGTGAAGGGGGTGAAGGTCGGCATCACGATGGTCGAGGGGATGGCGAGGCGGGTGGCGTGGTAGGCGACGCCCTGGGCATGGTTGCCGGCCGACATCGCGACCACGCCGCGCCGGCGCTGCGCCTCGTCGAGCGAGCGCAGCTTGTTGTAGGCGCCGCGGTCCTTGAACGACCCGGTGCGCTGCAGCGTCTCGAGCTTCAGGTGCAACTCGCAGCCGAGGATGCCGGACAGCTGGGGCGCCGGGATCATCGGCGTGCGGGCCACCTGGCCCTCCAGCGCCGCGGCGGCGGCATGGATGTCGTCGATGGTGACCGGCAGCGGGGCGGTGCTCATCTGGGGTTTGTCCCGTTATTGGCGCGGCTGCAGGGTCGTCAGCGACTCCCCGGCGGCGGCGAGATCAGCCTCGCCACCCTGCAACGTCAAGTATCTTCCGTCTCGCCAATCCGCGACCAGGTCGCCCCAATGCGGCGACAGCGGGTTGCCGGACTGGCCGGTGGCGATCATGAAACGCGACCGGCCGCGGTCGGCCAGGTCGTAGACGGCGCGGTAGCCGGCGCCATGCGTGTGGGCGAAGGGCGCCTCCGGATCGGTGATCGTGGTGGCGCCGCGATTCAGGGTGTAGGGGCCGCCATCGGTCGGGGTCGCCAGCGAGATCAGCCCGCCGACCACCGGTACCCGCGACAGCACCTGCGCCTCCAGCGGCGCGACATGCTCGCCCCCCAGCGCCAGGCGGCCATGTCGGCGCCGTGGCGCCACGCCAGCGCGTCCAGCGCCTCGCCCAGGGTCCGGCGCAGCAGGGCCGAGCAGTCGGCCGGCGGGGCCTTGGCGTCGCCGCACCAGGACGAGTCGCGGCTCAGGATCGTCGCCAGGATCGTCGGGTGCAGCCCGAAGTAATCCTCGGCCAGCGGCCCCAGCGGCGGGTCGAACACGGCATGGGCGAAGCGCCACAGCCACTCCATGTAGATCAGCGGCTCCGGCCGGTTGCGGTCCATCCGCAGGTCCCAGCCGCGCAGCAGCGCCAGGGCCTTGGCCATGCGGTCGTCGGCGGGCCCCGTGGTCGCCAAGGGCATCGTCATCAGGGGCAGCAGATCGCGGGCCTCGATGGTCAGCGTGTCGGCCTGCATCGCCTGGCTGCGCGCCACCGTGTTCGGGCCCTCGGCGTCGAGCATCTCGACGATGCGTCGGACGCGGTAGGGCTCGTCATAGCCGTCGCCGATATAGTGCGGGTAGCCGGGCCCGACCGGGGCGTTGTTGGCGTTGGCGATGGCGGCGCCGGGCGGGTTCAGGGCCTGGGGCAGGGACTCGAACGGGATCAGGCCGGTCCAGTCCTGGGCGCCCGAGGCACCATCCGCCGGCAGCTTGCCGTCGCCCGAGCGACGGATCGGGATCGCGCCGGGGACGATGAAGCCGATATTCCCGTCGCCATCGGCATAGGCCATGTTCTGGATCGGGGCGCGGAACAGCCGCATGGCCTCCAGGAACTCGGCCCAGCCGCCGGCGCGGTTCAGCCGGTACAGCGCGTCGGCGCTGGTGTCTCCCGGGGTCAGCGCGGTGAAGGCCAGGGCGGCGACCTTGCCGTCGCCCGCCAGCTTGGCCATGCCGGGGTCGAGGTCGGACAGCACCGGCCCGTGCCGGGTGCTGCGGATGGTCAATGGCACCGGATCGCCGCCGGAGACGCCGATGGTCTCGGTCCGGGTCTCGAAGGCGGCGCTGCCGTCCGGGGTGCGGTAGCGGTCCGGGTCGGCCGGGTCGACCGTCTCCAGGAACAGGTCCTGAACATCCGCGCCGGTGGTGGTGAAGCCCCAGGCGATGCGCCGGTTCTGGCCCAGGATGGTCAGCGGCACGCCGGGCACGGTGGCGCCGGCGACCGACAGGGTCGGCGTCTCGATCCGCGCCAGGTACCACAGGATCGGCGCGCCCAGCCCCAGATGCGGGTCATTGGCCAGGATCGGCGCGCCGGTGTCGGTCCGGCTGGGCCCGACCACC
>NZ_JANX01000669.1 GCF_000767795.1 Inquilinus limosus MP06
ACCTCGGCTTTCGCGAGGTGGCGCGGCGCGGCCCGACCCGGCCCACTCGTCCGCCTCGACCTCACCCAGGGAAAGGACCCGACATGATCGCACGGATGTGGCGCGGCCCGGTGCCGAAGGCGAAGAAGGACGCCTATGTCGCCTATCTGCGACAGACCGGCCTCGGCGACTACGCCCGGACGCCGGGCAACCGCGGCGTCTGGCTGCTGTGCCGGGACAGAGGCGAGGAGGTGGAGTTCACGACCCTGACCCTCTGGGAGTCGGTGGAGGCGATCAAGGCCTTCGCCGGCGAGGAGTACGGCCGCGCCCGGTACTATCCGCGCGACCGGGACTTCCTCACCCGCTTCGACCCGGAGGTCGAGCATTTCGAGGTGATCGACACCCAGGGGACGCGCTAGAAGCGCGCCGGACAAGGGGAGAGAGCGCCATGCAGTTCCATCAGGGCCGGCTGATCGACCATGTCCATCTGGTGGTGCGCGACCTGGAGGCGAGCAAGCGCTTCTATGCCGCGGTGCTGGCTTCGGTCGGCCGCTCCATCACCTATGAAGGGCCGGGCTTCTTCGCCTCGGACGAGCTGTTCGTCAGCCCGGGCGACGCGATCAGCCATGTCCATCTGGCCTTCCAGGCGGCAGACCGAGAGACCGTCCAGCGCTTCCACGCCGCGGCGCTGGCCGCCGGCGGGCGCGACAACGGCGCACCGGGCGAGCGGCATTATCATCCCGGCTATTACGGCGCCTTCGCGCTCGACCCCGACGGCAACAACATCGAGGCCGTGCATCACGGCGCGGCGGCACGGTCGGCGGACTCGGTCGTGATCACGGCCGGGGGCTGAAGCCCGCGCCTTGCGCCGAGGGAACTCAGTTGGCCGCCGTCGTCGGGGCGCTCACCACGACGGCGCCTTCCGGCTCAAAGGGACATTGCTGGTTCTGGCCGGCGCCCACTTCGATCGCCGGCTGGCAGCCCTCGCCATAACGGGCCGCCTCGATGGGCAGGAACTGCCCTCCGCAATTCGCGCGCGCGACGCTCTCCGGCAGGCCGGTGACGTCGCAGATGAGGGCGCCGCCCATCTTGACCCCGGTCAGGTTCGCCCCGTCGAATCTCACGCCGGTCAGATTGGCGCCGCGGAAATCCACATTGGTCAGGTCGCTGTATCCGAAGTTCGCGCCCGTCAGATCGGCCCGGACGAAATTCGCATTCCGCAGATCGATGTTGTCGAACCGGGCCGAGCGGAAGAACCCCTCCGAGAAGTCTGCCCCGGAGAAGTCTGATCTCCGCGCCTCGGGCCGGCTGGGGGCCGAGATGGAAGGAGGATTCGAGAAATTCGCGCCGGGCGCGCAGGCGGTGCTGAACCTGGCGCCTTGTCCCCGGGCCCCGAGCAGCATCGCCCGGGCGAGTGTGGCGTGCCGGAAATCCGCCCCGCCGATTTGCGAATCGTCGAGCCGGGCGTCGTTCATCATCGCGCAGTGGAAATCGGCCCCCTGCGCGTTGGCCGTGACGATCTGGGCGCCGCCCAGCTGTGTCCGCAGACGCGGCAGCCGGGGCAGATCGGGAGAGGCGAGGTTCTCGTCGGGCCCGAAATTCGCACCGGCCAGGGACGCGTTGGCGAAGCTGGCCCGCGTCAGGTTCGATCCGCCGAAATCGGCCTTGTCCAGGCTGGCCTGGTAAAAATTCGCCAGATACAGCTCGGACGCCGATAGGTCCGAATTCCGCAGATCAGACCGGATCAGCTGGGCATAGGCCATGGAGACGCCGCGGAAATATCCGCGCGCCAGGTCGAGGGGCACCTCCTTGGAATAGGGTTCGCAGCCACGCCGGGCGATGACGGCGAGGGCCGCGCGGGTGTCCGCGCCGACCACCGCCTCGTGCGAGGCCTCCTCCCGCGGCCGGTGGGCCGCGTCGCCGTCCGGCGACCGCCCGAGATGGGACGAGGCGACGGCCTGGGCGGCAATGCCTTCCAGCACCACCCGATAGAGCCGGTTCTCGACCGAGAACGCGGTTCCGCCGCCTGTCCCGGACAGCGGGCTCTGGTTGCCGTCGGGGCAGAGAACGTCCGGGCGGTCGCCACCTATGAGCTGGGCCAGGGCATAGACCCCGCCGAGCCTGGCGGCGACGTTGCCGTCCGCCAAGGCCTGGAAACCGTAGCTGTACCTCTCCTGCCGGCTCGTCTCGGCGCTTTCGCGAGCCGCCCGGGATACCTCATGCAGCGCGTAGAGGGAGGCGACGACCAGAACCGGGACGATCAGCAGCTGCCCGATGATGCGACGATAGCGATCCGTATCCTTGATCCGTTCCCCGCGGGTCTCGTATTTGCGGCGCGAGGTCAGCCGCGCCGGGACCCACAGCCAGACGACCAGGACCAGGAGGGCCGCGACCGCGATCAGCGCGATGACGGCCTTCGGATGGTCGTTCAGATAGGTCTCGGCATTGGCGAGCCAGATCATCATGAAAAATCTCCTCGGCCGGGCCGGAGAATGATGGCGGGCGGCCGCCCGCCCGGAGCGGCAAGATCGATTGGGAAGAGGGTGTGCTGTCGAAGGTCCGGATCGGCGATCATTATGGGTCCGCAACAATCGATGAAAATTTGAGCGAATCGATCATAGGAAACTTGTGTTTCGGATCTTGGATGCTGAATTTAGGCCGCGTCGAATATCTGCCGGATGGGCATTCTCTCGATCATGATTTTTTGGGCCTGCTCTAAGAAAATAAAGAACGCTCCATAGAAAGTAAATTTCAAGCGAATGCTAACCTGTCGAATCTAACACGGAGTTCGCAGTTGCGAAATCGGCATGTGGGGGATTGTGCGCCCGATATCCCAGAGGCCGGCCCGGGAACCGTTCCGGCGGGCTAGGGCCGGCCCGGCGCCGCCTTGCGGCTGCGCAGGGCCAGCATGGCGGCGTTCCAGCACACGCAGGCGGCCAGGCCGAGGCCCAGGGCCGCGGCCGAGCCCAGGGGCGGGGCCGCCAGGTGCAGCAGCGCCAGGGCCGGCACATAGCCGACCATCCCGATCAGC
>NZ_JANX01000670.1 GCF_000767795.1 Inquilinus limosus MP06
GATCACCCCGACCCCGGCCGCCCCAGCGGCGTTGTCGCCGGCCCCGCCGGCCACCACCGCATCGGCCGGCACGCCCCAGGCGGCGGCGACCTCCGGCCGCAGCGTGCCGGTGGCCTGGCTGCCCTCGAACAGCTCCGGCATGGCGGAGAGGGGGAGGCCGGTGGCGGCCAGCATCGGCTCGGACCAGCGCCGAGCGCCGACATCCAGCCACAGCGTGCCGGCGGCGTCCGACATCTCCGAGGCCGCGGCGCCGGTCATGCGCAGGCGCAGATAGTCCTTCGGCAGCAGCACCCGGCGGGTGCGGGCGAAGGCGTCGGGCTCATGCGCCGCCACCCACAGCAGCTTGGGCGCGGTGAAGCCGGGCATGGCCAGGTTGCCGGTGATGGCGCGCGAGCGCGGCTCGCGCCGCTCCAGCTCGGCGCATTCGGCCGCGGCCCGGCCGTCATTCCACAGGATCGCCGGGCGGATCGGCCGATCGGACTCGTCCAGCAGGGTGGCGCCGTGCATCTGGCCGGACAGGCCGATGCCGCGCACGCCGGACAGGGCCTGGGCTTGCCGGGCCTTGAGCGCGACCACGGCCTGATCGGTGGCGTGCCACCACTCCTCCGGGTCCTGCTCGCTCCACAGCGGATGCGGGCGCGAGACGGCGAGCGGCACCGCTTCCTGATCGACCACGCGCTGGTCGCCGTCGACCAGCACCACCTTGACCCCCGAGGTCCCGAGATCGATGCCGAGAAACATGCCCATCCTCCCGATTGCGGCCCCAAGCTACGGAACCCTTTGGCCATAGGCAACGCGCGAGGGCGGCTTGACCGTGTTGCAGCGGTAGCCGGTTTTTCCCGTGCTGTCTGGTTGGTCTTCGGTGCTGGCCTCTGGCCAGGGGCGCCGCGGCGGCTTATTCCAGGGGCATCATGGAAGCGCGCGCCCTCTGGATCCTCAAATCGGGCCAGGCCCGGATCGGCACCGAGACCCTGCCCGAGCCGGGGCCCGACGAGGTCCGGGTCCGCGCCCGCTTCGGCGCCGTCAGCCGCGGCACCGAGGCGCTGGTGTTCCAGGGCAAGGTGCCGCGCAGCCAGCACCAGGCGATGCGGGCGCCGTTCCAGGCCGGCGTGTTCCCCGGCCCGGTGAAGTACGGCTACATCAATGTCGGCACGGTCGACGCCGGTCCGGAAGCCCTGCTGGGCCGCGACGTGTTCTGCCTCTACCCGCACCAGACCCGCTATGTCGTGCCGGCATCGGCGGTGACGCCGCTGCCCGAGGGGCTGCCGCCGCAGCGCGCGGTGCTGGCCGCCAACATGGAGACGGCGCTGAACGTGGTCTGGGACTCGGCGGCGCGGCCGGGGGATCGGATCGCCGTGGTCGGCGCCGGAATCGTCGGCTGCCTCGTCGCGCGGCTGGCCGGGCGGATCCCGGGCTGCATGGTGACGCTGGTCGACACCGATCCCGGCCGGGCGGCGGTGGCCGCGGCGCTCGGCGTCGGCTTCGCCCTGCCGCCGGACGCGCCAGGCGACCGGGACCTGGTGATCCATGCCAGCGGCCACCCCAAGGGCGCGGCCACCGCGCTCGGCCTAGCCGGCCTTGAGGCCACGGTGGTCGAGGCCAGCTGGTACGGCGACACGCCGGTGCTGCTGCCGCTGGGTGAGGCCTTCCACTCCCGGCGGCTGACCCTGCGCTCCTCCCAGGTCGGGATGGTGGCGACGGCGCAGCGGCCGCGCTGGGACCATGCCCGGCGCATGGCCAAGGCGCTGGAGCTGCTGCTGGACCCGGCGCTGGACGCGCTGGTCAGCGGCGAGTGCGGTTTCGACGAGCTTCCCGAGGTGCTGGCCCGGCTGGCGGCCGACCCCGCCGGCGCGCTGTGCCAGCGCATCCGTTACCCGGAGGATTAAACCTGCCTTTCTCACTCCCCTTGCGTCCTGCGCCGGTTCAAAATGCCGACGGGGCAGGAGAGCGGCGCAGCGCGATGCCTTTGCATCGGGCAAGCCGTTCGACGCACCCTGTCGGCATTTTCAACCGGCCCGAAGGGTCGCCTTGCGGCGGCCGCCTGTGGGGGCCGGCCGCTCAACCGTATTCCCGATACGCTTTTCGCGTCCGGCCCCCGCATCCGACTCGCCGCAAGGCGACGCAGGATGCAAGGGGAGTGAGAAAGGCAGGTTAAGCATGTATACCGTGTCGGTCCGCGACCACTTCATGATCGCCCACAGCTTCCGCGGCGCCGTGTTCGGCCCGGCGCAGAAGCTGCACGGCGCCACCTATGTGGTCGACCTGGCCTTCCGCCGGGCGGAGCTGGACGCCGACGGCATCGTCGTCGACATCGGCCTGGCGTCGGAGGCGCTGAAGGCGGTGATGGGTGAGCTGAACTACCGCAACCTGGACGACGAGGCTGCCTTCGCCGGCCGCAACACCACGACCGAGGTGCTGGCCCGCACCATCTTCGACCGCATCGCCGCGCGGATCGCGGCCGGCGAGCTCGGGCCCGGCGCGGCGGCGATCGAGAGCCTGGCCGTGACCCTGCACGAATCGCATGTCGCCTGGGCCTCCTATGAGGGCCGGCTGGCGCGATGAGCCTGGCCTTCCTGCTGCCGGGCGACCCGGAGTCGCGTACCGGCGGCTACATCTACGACAAGCGCATCGTCGAGGGCCTGCGGGCGCTCGGCCGGCCGGTGACGCTGCGCCGGCTGGGCGACGGGTTCCCGTTTCCCAGCCGGGCCGAGGTCGTCGAGGCCACGGCGGTGCTGCGCGGGCTCCCGGACAACGCGCTGGTCGTTCTGGATGGCCTGGCCTTCAGCGTGTTGCCGCAGCAGATGGCGGCCGAGGCGGCGCGGCTGCGGCTGGTGGCGCTGATCCACCACCCGCTGGCCTTCGAGCAGGGCTTGAGCCCGGAACAGCGCCAGGCGCTGGAGGCGAGCGAGCGGCAGGCGCTGGCGGCGGCGCGGCGGGTGATCGTCACCAGCCCCGGCACGGCCCGCGACCTGTTCGGCTACGGCGTCGAGGTCGGGCGCATCG
>NZ_JANX01000671.1 GCF_000767795.1 Inquilinus limosus MP06
AAGGCCGAGCGGGCCCGGCGCCGGGACGCGGCCGCCACGGCGGTCGAGCGCAGCTTCGCCGATCTCCGCGACCCGGCCCGGATCCCCGGGATCCGGGCCGGGCTGGCGGCCCGGCTGCGAGAGCCGGACGTCACCGAATGGCTCGACACCGAGACCACCCAGACCGTCGCCCGACGCCTCTGCCGGTCCCTCGGCATCGATCCCCATAACTGCTTCGAGAGGCCGGATATCCCCGATACCGGGTGAGGGACGGGCCGGGGCCGATACGGTTTGCCGAACGATCGGCCGCGCCCGAGCTTCTGCTCAATTTCAGTGTCATCCTCGGGCTTGACCCGAGGATCCAGGGGTTTTCGAGAGCGGCTCTCCGCGGCCCCTGGATTGCCGGGTCAAGCCCGGCAATGACAATAGGAGTTGAAGTCCGGGCCCTATCCATGGGCCACGCCCGTGCGTGACAAGAAGGGACGGGCCCATCCTCCGGCCCGATGCCGAACATCATGCCTCGCCCGGCTCCCCACTGCAGGGCAGGGAATCCGCCGCGTCGCCCGCGCGGCGGGTCGCATCGGCAACGAATCCTCCGCGTCCCTTCCTGGACAGCGGTCGCCCCGGCGCGCTACAAGCGACGGCTCGGCCGTCGGGTTCTCCGGGGCCGCACCATCAAGACGCCCAGGCCGACCTCCCCGATGCAGACCGTCAACGACATCCGCTCGACCTTCCTCGACTTCTTCGGCGAGAACGGCCATGAGGTGGTGGCATCCAGCCCGCTGGTGCCGCGGAACGACCCGACGCTGCTGTTCACCAATGCCGGCATGGTGCAGTTCAAGAACGTCTTCACCGGCATGGAGACGCGGCCCTACCAGCGCGCCACCACCTCGCAGAAATGCGTGCGCGCCGGCGGCAAGCACAACGATCTCGAGAATGTCGGCTACACCGCCCGGCACCACACCTTCTTCGAGATGCTGGGGAACTTCTCCTTCGGCGACTATTTCAAGGAGCGGGCGATCGATCTGGCCTGGGGCCTGATCACCAGGGAATTCGGCCTGCCGAAGGACAAGCTGCTGGTCACGGTGTACCACACCGATGACGAGGCGGCCGGGCTGTGGCGCCGCATCGCCGGCCTGCCGGAGGAGCGGATCATCCGCATCCCGACCTCCGACAATTTCTGGGCGATGGGTGACACCGGCCCCTGCGGCCCGTGCTCGGAGATCTTCTTCGACCACGGCCCCGGCATCGCCGGCGGCCCCCCGGGCAGCCCGGACGAGGACGGCGACCGGTTCATCGAGATCTGGAACCTCGTCTTCATGCAGTACGAGCAGGTCACCAAGGAGACGCGGGTCGACCTGCCGCGGCCGTCGATCGACACCGGCATGGGGCTGGAGCGCATCGCCGCCGTGCTGCAGGGCAAGCACGACAACTACGACATCGACCTGATGCGGGCCCTGATCGAGGCCTCGGCCGATGCCACCAACAGCGACCCGGACGGCCCGCACAAGGTCAGCCACCGGGTGATCGCCGACCATCTGCGCGCCACCTCGTTCCTGATGGCCGACGGCGTCATGCCGTCGAATGAGGGCCGCGGCTACGTGCTGCGCCGGATCATGCGCCGCGCCATGCGCCACGCCCATCTGATCGGCGCGCGGGACCCGGTGATGTACCGGCTGGTGCCGGCGCTGGTGCGCCAGATGGGCACAGCATATCCCGAGCTGGTGCGGGCCGAGGCGCTGATCACCGAGACGCTGAAGCTGGAGGAGGCCCGCTTCAAGCAGACGCTCGACCGTGGCCTGCGCCTGCTGGAAGACGAGACCGGCCGCCTCGGCGCCGGCCAGGCGCTGCCGGGCGACGTGGCGTTCAAGCTGTACGACACCTACGGCTTCCCGCTCGACCTGACCCAGGACGTGCTGCGCGGCCAGGGCCGTGGGGTCGACACCGCCGGCTTCGAGACGGCGATGGAGCGGCAGCGCGCCGAGGCCCGGAAGAACTGGGCCGGCTCCGGCGAGGCGGCCACCGGCGCCTTGTGGTTCGAGTTGAAGGAAAAGCTCGAACCCACTGAATTTCTTGGATATGACACAGAGGTTGCCGAGGGTGTCGTCACCGCGCTGGTGGTCGATGGCCAAGTCGTCGACCAGGCCGGGCCGGGCGCCGAGGTGGTGGTCGTGCTCAACCAGACGCCGTTCTATGGCGAGAGCGGCGGCCAGATGGGCGACGCGGGCACCATCACCCTGGCCGGGGGTACCGGCGGCGTCACCGTGGCGGTGCGCGACACCCAGAAGCAGGCCGGCGTGCTGTGGGCCCATATCGGCACGGTCGAGACCGGCACGCTGAAGGTCGGCGACGCGGTCGAGCTGAGGGTCGACCATGCTCGCCGCAGCGCCCTGCGCGCCAACCACTCCGCCACCCATCTGCTGCATGAGGCGCTGCGCCGCCGGCTGGGCGAGCATGTCACCCAGAAGGGGTCGCTGGTCGCGCCGGAGCGGCTGCGCTTCGACATCAGCCAGCCGCGGCCGCTGACGCCCGAGGACATCGCCGCGGTCGAGGCCGAGGTCAACGCCCGGATCCGCGAGAATTCCGAGGTCACCACCCGGCTGATGACGCCGGAGGACGCGATCGCCGCCGGCGCCATGGCGCTGTTCGGCGAGAAATACGGCGACACCGTGCGCGTCGTCGGCATGGGCCAGGACGGCAACAGGGTCTATTCGCAGGAGCTGTGCGGCGGCACCCATGTCGGCCGCACCGGCGATATCGGCGCCTTCCGGCTGGTGTCGGAAGGGGCGGTCGCCGCCGGTATCCGCCGCATCGAGGCGGTGACGGGCGAGGGCGCGGTGGCCTATGCCGCCCATCGCGACACGCTGCTGGCCGAAGCCGCCGGCGCGCTGAAGGTGACGCCGGAGGAGCTGCCGGCCCGCCTGGCCGCGCTGGTCGAGGAGCGGCGGCGGCTGGAGCGCGAGGTCTCCGACCTGCGGCGCAAGCTGGCGACGGCGGGCTCCGGCGGCGGGGCC
>NZ_JANX01000672.1 GCF_000767795.1 Inquilinus limosus MP06
CCCCCTCCCCTCCCCTCCCGCAAGGGGAGGGGGAGGATGGAACACACAGGCCGCTCCAGATGGCGGAGGCCCGAAGCGGCCCGGCGCCTACACAGCAGCCAGCAGGCCGCCATCGACATAGATGATCTGGCCGTTGACGAAGTCAGAGGCGGTGGAGGCCAGGAACACGGCGGCGCCGCCCAGCTCGTCCGGCCGGCCCCAGCGGGCGGCCGGGGTGCGGCGCGTGACGAAGGTGTTGAACTCCGGGTCGTCCATCAGCGCGCGGTTCAGCTCGGTGGCGAAATAGCCGGGGCCGATGCCGTTGACCTGGATGTTGTGCCGCGCGAACTCGACCGCGAGGTTGCGGGTCAGCATGCGCAGCGCGCCCTTGGCCGAGGCGTAGGGGGCGATGGTCGGCCGGCCCAGCTCGCTCATCAGCGAGCAGATGTTGATGATCTTGCCGGCCTGGCGCTCGACCATCCCCGGCAGCACCGCGCGCGAGGCGACCACGCTGCCGATCAGGTGCACATCGAGGATCATCCGCCAATCCTCGAGCGCGAAGTCCAGGAACGGCTTGCGCAGCTGCACGCCGGCATTGTTGACCAGGATGTCGACCGCCCCGACCGTCCGCACCGCCTGGCCGATGGCGGCCATGGCGGCGTCCGGGTCGGTCAGGTCGAAGCGGGCCGGATGGGCATCGATGCCCTCGTCGCGGAGCTTCGCGACGGCCTGGCTCAGGGCGCCGTCGTCGCGGCCGTTCAGGATCACCGTGGCGCCGTGCCGGCCCAGCGCGGCGGCGACGGAGAAGCCGAGGCCGCGCGAGGAGCCGGTGACGAGGGCGCGCTTGCCGGTCAGGTCGAACAGGGTCATCGGAACTTCTCCCGCATCGCCTGGATGCCGGGGATCCGGTCCATCAGA
This sequence comes from Inquilinus limosus MP06, assembly GCF_000767795.1. Taxonomy (GTDB): domain Bacteria; phylum Pseudomonadota; class Alphaproteobacteria; order DSM-16000; family Inquilinaceae; genus Inquilinus; species Inquilinus limosus_E. Next base: position 898 of record NZ_JANX01000672.1, read on the forward strand.
TGAGCGTGCGCGGGATCGAAATACTGCACCAGGCCCCGATGCGTCTTCCCCACCATGACGGTGAAGATGTAGGCGCGGTGGCCCGGCGAGGTGACGGTCGGGTGGTAGCCGCGGTCGACGGTGAAGGTGTCGCCGTCGCGGGTCAGGAAGGCCTGCGGCTCGCCGCTGTCCTCGTAGATCAGCTGGGCGCCGAAGCCGGTCGGCGGGTCGTAGCGGAAATGATACAGCTCGTCATGCGCGGTCTCGCGCGGCCCGTCCCGGCCCGGCACGTCGGTGTCGTGCTTGTGCGGCGGATAGCCGTTCCAGCAGCCGTCATCGGCGTAGAGCTCGCTGACCAGCAGGCGCCCCGCCCGCCCCTGCCCGTTCTGGCCGAGGATGTGGAAGATCCGGCGCCGGCTGTGCGTCTCCGGCGACCCGACCTCGACCATCACCACCTCCTCCGGCGGGATGCGGAAGGCGGGGTGACGCTCGGTGGTGAGCCCGCCGCCGATCGCGACCTCGGCCGGCCCGGCGCCGCCCACGATACGGATGGCGCTGCCGACCGGGGCATAGACCGAATCTGCCGGCCCGGACCAGATGTCGGCGCGGCGGCCGACCGAAGTGAAGAGCTCGGCGTCGACCGCGATGTCGACCGTGCCGGACAGCACAGCGAGGATCGCCTCGTGCTCCGGCAGCCGGGTCTCGAACACCTCGCCCGGCCCGAGCCTCACCAGGTTGAAATGCACGCCGGCCATGCGGGCGTCGTGGTGGAGGATCGGCCGGTTGCCGTTGTCGTGGCGGCGGATGATGTCAGGCATGGGCAAGCTGCGGGTTCGAGTCGGAGAGGACGCCGCGGAGATCCAGCTCCTCGGCGTGGTGGCAGGCGGCGACCTGGCCGCCGAAGGACCTCAGCGGCGGCGCCGTGGTGCGGCAGATGTCGGTGGCGAAGCGGCAGCGCGGATGGAAGGCGCAGCCGGAGGGGCGGTTGGCCGGGTCCGCGACCTCGCCCTTCAGCTGGATGCGCCGGCGCTGGCGCTGGCGCCGCGGATCCGGCACCGGCAGGGCCGACAAGAGCGCCTCGGTGTAGGGGTGGCGCGGCCGGGCGTAGAGCGCGTCGATCGGCGCGCTCTCGACGATCTGGCCGACATACATCACCACCACGCGGTCGCAGATATACTGGATGACGCTCAGATCATGGCTGACGAACAGATAGGTCAGCCCGAACTCCTCCTGCAGGTCCTTCAGCAGGTTCAGGGTCTGGGCCCGGACGCTGACGTCGAGCGCCGACACCGCCTCGTCCAGGATCACCAGCCGCGGCCTTGTGGCCAGCGCCCGGGCGATGCCGATGCGCTGGCGCTCGCCGCCGGAGAAGGCGTGCGGGTAACGATGGGCATATTCGGGGCGCAGCCCCACCCGCTCCATCAGCCCGGCGACGATGCCGGGGATCTCGCGGCCGCTGGCCAGGCCGTTGACGCGCAGCACCTCGCCGACCAGGTCGACCACCGTCATCCGCGGGTCCAGCGACGCCTGGGGGTCCTGGAAGACGAAGCGCAGATCGGTGCAGTAAGGCCGGCGCTGCGCCTCGGTCAGCGCCGCCAGGTCGACCACCCTGCCCTGCGGGTCGCGATAGGCGATGGTGCCGCCGGTCGGCTTGTGGGCGCCCAGGATGCAGCGGGTGACGGTCGACTTGCCGCAGCCGGATTCGCCGACCAGCCCCAGCGTCTCGCCACGGCGGATGTCGAAGGACACGCCGTCGACGGCGCGGACCGGGTTGGCCAGGCCGGAGCGGAACAGGCGCTTGCGCGGCGCAAACTCCATCTTCAGGTCGCGCAGCTCGACCAGGTTCTCGGGCGCGAGGTCAGGCATGCTGCATGCTCCTCGGCTGCGTCTCCGCCGGCTCCTCCAGCAGCACGCAGCGCGCACCGCGGCCGGGGCCGAGCGCAACCTCCGGCGGGTCCCGCCGGTCGCACAGCCCGGCCACCGCCTGGTCGCAGCGCGGATGGAACGGGCAGCCGGTAGGCCGGGCGAAGGCCGACGGCACCAGGCCGCGGATCGCCGCCAGCCGGTGCACGCGCTGCCGCGACAGGGTCGGCACCGACCGCAGCAGCGCCCGGGT
>NZ_JANX01000673.1 GCF_000767795.1 Inquilinus limosus MP06
GCCTGGCCCTGGGCGTGCCCGACGGCACCCGCGACCTGGTGCCCGAGAAGACGGTGCTGCTGGAGGCGAACTACGATTCGCTGAACGCCATCGCCTGGGACAAGGGCTGCTACATGGGGCAGGAGCTGACCGCCCGCACCCGCTATCGCGGCCTCTTGAAGAAGCGGCTGGCGCCGGTGGAGCTGGACGGGCCGGCGCCGGAACCCGGCACGCCGATCCTGCGCGACGGGCGCGAGGCCGGCGAGATGCGGTCGAGCCGCGACGGCATCGGCCTGGCCCTGCTGCGGCTGGAGGCGCTGGAGGGCGATGCCGGCCCGCTGCTCGCTGGGGAAACCCCGGTCCGCCCGGCAACCCCGGCGGGAAAAGCCGCCTGAGATCCTCCCGGCGCTGGCGACTCACCCCGGCGGCATGGTTTCCTATCCCCAACGCGGCGCATTCTCGCCGCGAGGGGAGGCAATCATGCGCATCTTTGCTGTCATCGGCCTGCTGCTGTGGGCCGTTACCGCCAGCGCTGCCGAGCCGGCGCTGGACCTGACCATCGGCGGCGAGAGCCGCCACTTCACCCGCGACCAGCTACTGGCCCGGCCGGATGCGAAGACGATCGAGGTGGCGAAGGACGCGATCTATGGCCGCACCATGACCTATCGCGCCGTGCCGCTGGCCGCCCTGATCGCCGGGCTGACGCCGCCGCCCGACACGGTGGTGGAGGCGATCGCGACCGACGGCTACGCGGCGCAGCTGCCGGTCGACCAGATCCTCAGCACCGATCCGAAGACCGTGATCGCCTGGGTGGCGATCGAGCCGGCCGACGCGCCCTGGCCCAAGCTGCCGGAGAAGACGGTCAGCGCCGGCACCTTCTACCTGGTCTGGACCGGCGACCAGGCGGCGACGGTGCGCAGCGAGCAGTGGCCCTACCAGATGGCCAAGCTGGACACCCAGCCCTCCCCCGCCGCCCGCTGGCCGGAGCTGGCGGTCGACCCGGCCCTGCCGGCGGCCGACCCGATCCGCAGCGGCCAGACGCTGTTCGTCACCCAATGCCTGGTCTGCCACAAGTTCAGCGGCGCCGGATCGGCCGATGTCGGGCCCGACCTGAACCGGCCGATGAACCCGACCCAGTACCTGACCGCGGCGGCGCTGCACGCGCTGATCCGCGATCCGGCCTCGGTGCGCGACTGGCCGGACCGCAAGATGCAGGGCTTCACGCCGGAGCAGATGAGCGACCGCGAGATCGACCAGGTCATCGCCTATCTCAAGCATATGGCCGGACGGAAGGGCTGAGAGCCCGTCCGACAATGCTACTGGCGTGGCCGTCTGACGGCGGTTTCTGCGCTTCCGGTGCTCACGGACTTAGACGTCCGCTGCGCTCCGGTTCTCGAAACCACCGCCAGCCGACTCACGCCAGCGCATTCTCGAACGGGCTCTGCCCCCTCCCCTTTCCCGCCGCGTCCGATCTGCTCTAGGGTCGGGCCAACGAATTCCGGAGGAGTCTTTCCGTGAGCACGCTCGACCAGGTCCTGTCGGCGATCGACGCCGGCCTCGATTCCAGCCTCGACCGGCTGATGGCGTTCCTGCGCCTGCAGAGCATCTCGACCGACCCCGCCTACAAGGACCAGTGCCGCGCCGCCGCCGAGTGGCTGGCGGCCGACCTGGCCGATGCCGGCATCGCCGCCGAGGTGCGGCCGACCACCGGCCATCCGATGGTGGTCGGCCATGCCGTCGCCGCCGGCCCCGGCCCCGAGGTGCTGTTCTACGGCCATTACGACGTGCAGCCGGTCGACCCGCTGGACCTGTGGCACGCCCCGCCTTTCGAGCCGCGGATCGAGACCGGGGCCGACGGCGTCAAGCGCATCCGCGCCCGCGGCGCCTCGGACGACAAGGGCCAGCTGATGACCTTCGTCGAGGCCTGCCGCGCCTGGAAGGCGGTGACCGGGTCGCTGCCGCTGCCGATCACCGTGTTCTTCGAGGGCGAGGAGGAATCGGGCAGCCCCAGCCTGAACCCGTTCCTGGAGGCCAACCGGGAGGAGCTGTCGAAGGACCTGGCGCTGATCTGCGACACCGGCATGTGGGACCCGAAGACGCCGGCGATCACCACCAGCCTGCGCGGCATGGTCTATGAGCAGGTGACGATCACCGCGGCCAACCGCGACCTGCATTCCGGCATCTATGGCGGCTCCGCCCGCAACCCGATCCATGTGCTGACGCGCATTCTGGCCGATCTGCGCGACGAGGACGGCCGCATCACCGTGCCCGGCTTCTATGACGGCGTGCCGGAAGTGCCGACCCAGCTGAAGGCGCAGTGGCAGTCGATGGGCTTCGACGAGGCGGATTCCCTGGCCCAGATCGGCCTGTCGATCCCCGCCGGCGAGCGCGGCCGGCCGGCGCTGGAGCGGCTGTGGGCGCGGCCGACCTGCGACGTCAACGGCATCTGGGGCGGCTATACCGGCGAGGGCGCCAAGACGGTGATCCCGGCCAAGGCCTTCGCCAAGGTGTCGTTCCGGCTGGTCGGCGACCAGGACCCGGCGAAGATCCGCGATGCCTTCCATGATTTCGTCAGGTCGCGGCTGCCGGCCGACTGCTCGGCCGAGTTCTGGTCGCGCGACGGCAGCCCCGCCCTGTCGCTGGCGATCGACAGCCCGGCCCTGACCCGTGCCCGGGCGGCGCTGCAGGACGAATGGGGCCGGCCGGCGATGCTGATCGGCTCCGGCGGCTCGATCCCGGTGGTCGGGTCGTTCAAGACGATCCTGGGCATGGATTCGGTGATGGTCGGCTTCGGGCTGGACGACGACCAGATCCACAGCCCGAACGAGAAATACGACCTGACCAGCTTTCACAAGGGCATCCGCTCCTGGGCGCGGATCCTGGCGGCGCTGGCGGAGAAGTAAGGCCCTGGGGCCGCCCGACGGCGGCCCCTCCCCTACCCCAGATGGAAGCTGGCCATCACGGCGATGCGGCCGCGGTCGCTCGGGTGGCGGTCGCCGCCGCGGC
>NZ_JANX01000674.1 GCF_000767795.1 Inquilinus limosus MP06
ACCCGGGCGCCGGCGATGCCCGCCCGCTCCAGCGCCAGCCCGATCTCCAGCGCGATCACGCTCATCGCCGGGCAGCCGGAATAGGTCGGGGTGATGGCCACCTCGACCCGACCGTCCTGCACCGTGACCTCGCGCAGCACGCCGAGATCGGCGATGGTCAGCACCGGCAGCTCCGGGTCGACCACGGCGGCCGCGGCCTCCCAGACGCGCCGGCGTAGCGTCAGCTCATTTTGAGTCCCCCCTCCCCTTGCGGGAGGGGGGCAGGGGGAGGGGGTTGTCTCAGGCAGAGCGGTCGGAGCGTCGAAGTGGGCCGGCTCGGAAGCCGATGGAGACTTGGACTCTTCGCGCGCGGACGCGCGCGGACCCTTCCCCCTACCCCCCTCCCGCAAGGGGAGGGGGGACTCAGAAGGGGCGGGAGAGGCTGGCGACCGGCTCACCACGTCGCCCCCGGATAGGTGCGCTGCAGGATCTGCAACTCGCTCAGCAGATGGCCGAGATGCTCGCTGTGCCTTCCGTCGCGGCCGCCGCGCTGCGACCAGCTGGCCGGCGGCACATCCAGGGTGGCCTCGGCCAGCACATCGGCCACGGTCCGCGCCCAGGTCTCGCGCAGGCTCTCGGGATCGACTGCGACGCCTTCAGCGATCAGCCCGCGCTCGGCCTCGTCCGGCAGGAAGACCTCGCCGGTGAAGGGCCACAGCTCCTCCACCGCCGCCCGGGCCCGGGCATGGCTCTCATCGGTGCCGTCGCCGAGGCGGATCACCCATTCCGCGCTGTGGCGCAGATGGTAGGCACTCTCCTTCTCCGACTTCGCGGCGATCGCTGCCAGGGTCGGGTCGGTGGAGGCGGTCATCGCCCGCCAATAGGGATCGGCGAAGGCCGAGTAGAAGAACTGGCGCACGATCGTGCGGGCGAAGTCGCCGTTCGGCTGCTCGACCAGCAGCAGGTTGCGGTATTGCCGCACGTCGCGCAGATAGGCGTAGCTGTCCTCGTCGTTGCCGGCGGCCTCGACTTCGGCGGCGTAGCCGTAGAGGGCGCGGGCCTGGCCGATCAGGTCGAGCCCGATATTGGCCAGGGCCATGTCCTCTTCCATCATCGGCGCGTGGCCGCACCATTCCGACAGGCGGTGGCCCAGGATCAGGGCGTCGTCGGCCCGCGCCAGGGCGTAGCGGACCAGCGGCGTCTCGGCGACGGTGATCATCACATATGCCCGATCTCTTCGGGCACGTCGTAGAAGGTCGGGTGGCGGTAGATCTTGCTGGCCGCCGGCTCGAACATCATGGCCTTGTCGGCGGGGTCCGACGCGGTGATGGCGTTGGACGGCACCACCCAGATCGACAGCCCCTCGCCGCGGCGGGTGTAGAGATCGCGCGCCGCCTGCAGCGCCATGGTCGGGTCGGCCGCGTGCAGCGATCCGACATGCTTGTGCGCCAGCCCGTTGCGGCTGCGGATGAAGACTTCCCAGAGCGGGAAATTCGGCGTGGTCATGGCGTGTCCTCCCGTCACGCGGCGGCGCGGGTGCGGCGCTTCCCGGCATAGGCGAGCGCGGCCTCGCGCACCCAGGCGCCGTCGTCATGAGCCTTGCGGCGCGCCGCCATCCGGTCGCGGTTGCAGGGGCCGTTGCCGGCCAGGACCTGCTTGAACTCGTCCCAGTCGATCGGCCCGTGCTCCCAATGCCCGGTCTCGGCGTTGAACCTCAGCTCCGGGTCGGGCGGGAACAGGCCGATGAACCGGGCCTGCGGCACGGTGGCGTCGATGAACTTCTGGCGCAGCTCGTCGTTGGAGAAGCGCTTGATCTTCCACTTCATCGAGGTGTCGCTGTGCTGGCTGGCCGTGTCGGGCGGGCCGAACATCATCAGGCAGGGCCACCACCAGCGGTCCAGTGCGTCCTGCGCCATCGCCTTCTGCTCCGGCGTGCCGCGGGCCAGGGTGACCATGATCTCGTAGCCCTGGCGCTGGTGGAAGCTCTCCTCCTTGCACACCCGGATCATGGCGCGGGCGTAGGGGCCGTAGGAGCAGCGGCACAGCGGGATCTGGTTCATGATCGCGGCGCCGTCGACCAGCCAGCCGATGGCGCCGATATCGGCCCAGCTCAGGGTCGGGTAGTTGAAGATCGAGGAGTATTTCGCGCGGCCGGTCAGGAGCTGGTCCACCAGCTCCTCCCGCGCCGTGCCCAGCGTCTCGGCCGCGGCATAGAGATAGAGGCCGTGGCCGCATTCGTCCTGCACCTTGGCCAGCAGCGCCGCCTTGCGCCGAAGAGTGGGAGCCCGGGTGATCCAGTTGCCCTCCGGCAACATGCCGACGATCTCGGAATGGGCGTGCTGGGAGATCTGGCGGGTCAGCGTCTTGCGATAGGCCTCCGGCATCCAGTCATTCGGCTCGATCCGGTCCTCGGCATCGATCCGCTCCTGGAAGCGGGCGGCAAGGGTGGTGTCCTCGACCGGCTTGGCGGCTTGATCGGTGGCGTTGAGGGCCTGCGTGTACATGGCGTCCGGCATCCTCCCTGACCTTGCTTGGAGCATATGTCACAGAAATATGTGTGGTCAATAATTTTGGTAACATATTGAGGCGCAGGCACCCTTGTCGTCATCGCGAGGAGCGAAGCGATCTGGCGATCCAGCGGCTCCATCCTCTGGATGGCCACGCCCCTTCGGGGCTCGCCATGACGGAGAAGGGAGGCGCTTTACCGGAACCGCTGCAGCAGCTCCGGGCCGGGCGGGGGCAGGGGGCCGGATTCGGCCTGGCCGTGGGCGTCGAGCCAGCGCTCGGAGACCGGCAGCAGCCGGTGGTAGAGATCGGCGCAGAGGGCGCGGGCGGCAGTGCCGGGCCAGTCCGGCGGCAGCAGATCGGCCGGCAGCACCGGGTCGCGCAGCACGATCCGGCGCCAGGCATGGATCAGCAGGATCCGGGCGATGAAGCTGTCCTGGTCGGAGAGATCGCCGCCCGCCGCCAGCGCCGCGCGTAGCGGCTCGAATTCCGCCAG
>NZ_JANX01000675.1 GCF_000767795.1 Inquilinus limosus MP06
CCAGGCTGTCGAATTCCGCCCCGGTCGACGGGTCGATCACCGCGATCGTGCGGCCATCCGCAGCGCCGTTCCAAATTCCATCGATCAGAATCGTTTTCGGACCTATCATGATGCTCTTTCTGTCTCAGGATCGTTCGTCGCGGCGGGGCGGGCTCGTCACGTCGTTGCGTTTAAGACGAATTCTTGTTGCGGGCTATTGTTGAAGATGGATGCCTCCATGGGCCACGATATCGCCATGGCTCCCCTCGCCGAAACGCCTGTCGCCGATGCCGCGGCCGTGCTGCTGGTCGAGGACATGCCGGCGCTGGCCCGGCTGTATGTCGAGACCCTGTCCCGGGCCGGCATCGCCGTCGATCATGCCGAGACCGGGGCCGATGCGCTCGCGGCGCTGGCGCAGGGGCGCTATGCGACCGTGCTGCTGGACCTCAACCTGCCCGACATGAACGGCATGGAGATCCTGGCGCATATCCGCGAGCAGCAGATCCCGGTGGCGCCGATCGTCATCACCGCCCATGGCTCGGTCAACACCGCGGTCGAGGCGATGCGGCTGGGCGCCTTCGACTTCCTGGTCAAGCCCTTCCCCGGCGACCGGCTGACGGTCACCGTCCGCAACACGCTGGAGCGGATGCGGCTGCAGCGCGAGGTCGAGGCCTGGCGCGAGGATCTCGGCCGCGACCGCTATTACGGCTTCATCGGCCGGTCGCTGGCGATGCAGGCGGTGTACCGCATCATCGATTCGGCGGCGGCGTCGAAGGCCACCGTGTTCATCACCGGCGAGAGCGGCACGGGCAAGGAGCTGTGCGCCGAGGCGGTGCACCGGCGCAGCCCGCGCCACGACCAGCCCTTCGTGGCGCTGAACTGCGGCGCCATCCCGCGCGACCTGATGGAATCGGAGATCTTCGGCCATGTGAAGGGCGCCTTCACGGGGGCGGTGGCCGACCGCGAGGGCGCCGCGGCCCGGGCCGATGGCGGCACGCTGTTCCTGGACGAGATCTGCGAGCTGCCGGCGGAGCTGCAGACCAAGCTGCTGCGCTTCCTGCAGACCGGGGTGGTGACGGCGGTCGGCGGCAGCCGCGAGCGCAAGGTCGACCTGCGCATCGTCTGCGCCACCAATCGCGACCCGGCGGAGGAGGTGCGGCAGGGCCGGTTCCGCGAGGACCTGTATTACCGCCTGCTGGTGATCCCGGTGACCCTGCCGCCGCTGCGCGAGCGCGAGGACGACGTGCTGCTGATCGCGCGCCAGTTCCTGCGCGACTATGCGGCGGAGGAGGGCAAGAGCTTCGCCGATTTCGACCTGGAGGTGGCGGAGGACCTGCAGCGCTATGCCTGGCCGGGCAATGTCCGCCAGCTGCAGAACGTCATCCGCAACATCGTCGTGCTGCATGACGGGCCGCTGGTGACGCGGGCGATGCTGCCGCCGCCGGTGCGCACCCTGATCCCGGCGGCGCAGCCCGCCCGCCCGTCGGCCGAGCCGCCAGCGGTCGCGACAGACGGCAAGGCGGCGGGGATCCGGCCGTTATGGATGGTCGAGAAGGACGCGATCGAGGACGCGATCTCGGCCTGCGACGGCCATGTGCCGCGGGCCGCGGCGCTGCTGGGCATCAGCGCCTCGACCATCTACCGCAAGCGGCTGAACTGGGAGGCCGAGGGCCGGGGCTAGTGGTTCGGGTCACGTCAGGCATTCGGACAGGACCGGCACGATGTCGATCGTCTTCGCGCATTGCCTCTCCCGCAAGCGAGACCTTTTCGGAAATTCCCCGGATCGTCCCGGACGCCCGCGACGAAAGCAAAAAGAGTCCCCCCTCCCCTTGCGGGAGGGGGGTAGGGGGAGGGGGTTCGCGCCGCCAGAGCCGCCCACGATCCGGGCCACCCGCGACGTCGTTTCCTGAGTCCATTCGCGCGGAGCTTGTCCTCGACAACCCCCTCCCCCTGCCCCCTCCCGCAAGGGGAGGGGGGACTCGATAAGATGAAGGTCGCGGCTATTCCGAAAGGTCTCGCAAGCGGGAGAGGCAACACGCTGTCGCCCTGACAGGATCGGATGATCTGATCCGGCCTGGACTCATCCCGCCCTGACCACCGCCTCCGGATAGACCAGGCGGAAGCGTTCGCAGAACACCGGCATGTCCAGGGCCGGCTCGCGGCCCAGCTCGGCGCAGCGGCGGCCGAAATAGCTCCAATGCGCCTCGCGCCAGGAGGCCAGCGACCGGTCGTCCTCGCCCTCGTCATAAGCGAAGGCGGCGTCGACCTGGTCGAAGGGCAGCACCCGCACCTCCATCGTCTGCAGCACGCAGCGCGGGGTGCCGGCGAAATCGGTGATCAGGCTGTAGCCGCCCGGCTTCGGCGTGCCGGCCTCGTCGGCGCCCCAGACCAGACCGGCGGTGGCGGTCTTGGTGCCGGCCAGCACCAGCTCCAGGAGCTCGCGCGCCAGATCCTCGCTGTCGCCGAAATACCAGAGGTCGTAATGCTCGGGCAGGCCCAGATCCGGCCGGTCGCGGCGCAGCGCCTGCCACCAGCGTTCGGCGATGTCGGTCATGCTCGGCCTCCGGCGGAATCAGGGGGCCGATTCCGCCAGAAACCGGGCCGTGGTCAAGCCCGGCGCGGCACCGGGCGGCGGAGCAGCTCGGTCGAATAGACCAGCAGCGCCACGACCGGGAAGGCGAGGCCGACCCAGCTGACCAGAGACCAGCCGCCGGCGCTGAAGGTGCCGCTGGCGATGGCGGAGCCGACCGCGCCGCCGGCGAAGGCGCTGGCGACATACAGGCCGTTCATCCGGCCGCGCGCCTCTGGCGCCAGGGCGTAGATGGCGCGCTGGCCCAGAACCATGTTGGCCTGCACCCCGAAATCGAGCAGGACGCCGGCCGCGCCCAGCAGCACCACCGACCCGGCCACGCCGCCGGTCCAGGCCATGGCGAAGGCGACGGCGACCGACGCCAGGGCGCCGAAGGTGGCCGGCCGGGTCCAGCCGCGGTCGGCGATGCGGC
>NZ_JANX01000676.1 GCF_000767795.1 Inquilinus limosus MP06
CGCGCAGCACCGCCTGGCGATGCAGCATGGCCGCGCCGAGGGCGGCGAGCCGGTCCGCGGCCTCGCCCGAGGGCGCGGTGCCGTGGAAGCCGTCCGGGAACTCCTCGGCGATGAAACGGGTGGTCAGCCGGCCCTCGACGAAGCGCGGATGATGCATCAGCGCTGCCAGGAACGGGATGTTGTGGTTGACGCCGCGGATCACGAAGCCGTCGAGCGCGCTGCGGATCGAGGCGATCGCGGCGTTCCGGTTCGTCCCGATGCCGATCAGCTTGGCGATCATCGGATCGTAATGCATCGAGATCTCGCCGCCCTCGTCGACGCCGGTGTCGACGCGGACCTGCGGCCCCTCCTCCGGCGCGCGGTAGCGGGTCAGCCGGCCGATCGAGGGCAGGAAGCCGCGCAGCGGGTCCTCGGCATAGACCCGGGCCTCGATCGCCCAGCCGTCCAGCCGGATGTCCTCCTGCCGGAACGGCAGTTCCTCGCCGGCGGCGATTCGGATCATCAGCTCGACCAGGTCGAGCCCGGTCACCGCCTCGGTCACCGGATGCTCGACCTGCAGCCGGGTATTCATTTCCAGGAAGTAGAACGACCGATCGGCGCCGACGATGAACTCGACCGTGCCGGCGGAGCGGTAGCCGACGGCGCGGGCCAGGGCGCAGGCCTCGGCCCCCATGGCGCGGCGCATCTCCTCGGTCAGGAAGGGCGATGGCGCCTCCTCGATCACCTTCTGGTGGCGGCGCTGGATCGAGCATTCGCGCTCGCCGAGATAGACGGTGTTGCCGTGGCTGTCGGCCAGCACCTGGATCTCGATATGGCGCGGCTCCTCGATGAACTTCTCGGCGAAGACGCGGTCGTCGCCGAAGGCCGAGCGCGCCTCGTTGCGGGCGGAGCGGAAGCCCTCGCGCGCCTCCTCGTCATTGCCGGCGACGCGCATGCCCTTGCCGCCGCCGCCGGCCGACGCCTTCAGCATCACCGGATAGCCGATGCGGCGGGAGACCTCGACCGCCTCGTCCTCGTCGGCGATCGGGGCGAGGTGGCCGGGCACGGTCGAGACGCCGGCCGCCTGGGCCAACTTCTTCGATTCGATCTTGTCGCCCATCGCCTCGATGGCAGGGACGCCAGGGCCGATGAAGGCGATGCCGGCGGCCTCGAGCGCCGCGCAGAAGCGCGGATTCTCCGACAGGAAACCGTAGCCGGGATGGACCGCCTCGGCGCCGGTGGCGCGGCACGCCTCGACGATGCGCTCGATCACCAGATAGGACTGGGCCGAAGGCGCCGGGCCGATCGGCACCGCCTCGTCGGCCATGCGGACATGCACCGCGTCGGCATCGGCCTCGGAATACACGGCCACGGTCTTGATGCCCATGCGCCGCGCGGTGCGGATGACGCGGCAGGCGATCTCGCCGCGATTGGCGATCAGGATCTTGTCGAACATCGTCCCTTCGGAGGCGGTCGGGCCATGGGCGCAACATTGCGTCCCGTTCGTGCCGCGCCGCAACAGGAAAGCGGCGGGGCCTTGCCGGGCCTTATTCCCCGGCCGGCGGCAGCACCCGGCCGGCGACCGGCGAGGACAGGATCAGCGAGGAGGTGGTGGCGCCGAAGGCGGCGAGGCGCAGCAGGATCTCGTCGAGATGCTGGATCGAGCGGGCGACGACCTTGAACACATAGGCATCCTCGCCCGCGACCTCGTGGCACTCCACCACCTCGGTCACGGTGCGGGCGAAGGCCTCGACCGCCGGGAAGGTCTCGGCCCGGCAGCGCAGCCGGACGAAGGCGGACATGGCGTAGCCGAGCCGCCCGCGGTCGATCTCGGCCCGGAAGCCCTTGATCACGCCCTGGTCCTCCAGCCGCTTGACCCGCTCGGCCACCGCCGGGGGCGACAGGCCGACCAGCCGGCCCAGCTCGGCATAGCTGGCGCGGGCGTTCTCCTGCAGCGCCAGCACCAGGGTGCGACCGATGGCATCGAGGCGGAGTTTCGCGTCCATCCGAATCGCCCCCGTTGGTTTCGCTCTCGCATTGGTTTAATCGAAGGGCCGGCGAACCACCATTCGCGATCGTTCTGTTTGTGACACGAGGCCGACGGCACCCCATCCGTGATGATCGATCCCTTCCTGTTCGCCAAAGGCGTCGCCCTCGGTATCGCCATTGCCGCCCCGGTCGGCCCGATCGGCGTCCTGTGCATCCGCCGGACCCTGATCCACGGCACCCGCTTCGGCATCCTGACCGGCATCGGCGCCGCCTTCGCGGACGGGCTGTTCGGCCTGATCGCCGCCTTCGGCATGGTGGCGCTGAGCGCCTGGCTGATCACGTTGAAGGACGCGCTGCACCTGATCGGCGGCACTGTGCTGTTCGTGCTGGCCGTGCGCACCCTGCTGCATGCCGGCCATATCGAGCGCGACCCGGAGACCGGGCGGACCGAGGGCAGCGAGATCACGGCGGTGATCACCGCCTTCCTGCTGACCCTCAGCAACCCGATGACGATCCTGACCTTCGCCACCGCTTTCACCGCGGTCGGGCTGGCGGAGACGCTGTCCATCGGCTCCGGCCTGATCCTGGTGGCCGGGGTGCTGTGCGGCTCGGCCTCCTGGTTCACGACGCTGAGCTTCATCGTCGCCACCACCGGCGGCCGGCTGACGCCGCGGACGCTGCTGTGGATCGACCGCGTCGCCGGCGTGCTGCTGCTGGTCTTCGCCGCCTACATGTTCCTGGCCCTCTATCTGCGCTGGTAGAAGCCGAGCCGCTGCGCTGCGGCCCGCTCTGGCGGATTGACAAGCCGCGCCCCTCTGGACGAGTGTGGCCCGCCCTGCGGGAAAGGCTCGAGACTGACCCGCCTGGAGACATCATACGGACGCGTCCTGGAATGAATCTTTCGACCTTCCGCGCCGGCGTGGCGCTGCTCCCGCTCCTGTTCGCCGCTCCGGCGATCGCGCAGCAGGCCGCGCCCGCGGCGCCCGCAAAGCCGGCGGAGGCG
>NZ_JANX01000677.1 GCF_000767795.1 Inquilinus limosus MP06
CGTGCTGCGCCTGCGCACGCCCCATGGCGCGTGGGAGGCGACGCTGGAGGCGCGCGCGCCGGACCTGCATCTGGCGCTGCCGCGGCAGGCCTTCGAGGACGTCCCGCCTCCGGCGGTCGAGGCCGGCGGCTGGCTGTTCACCGTCCGCCTCGTGCCCGGCGGCATCGTGCTGAACGACGACCGCACCAAGCATCTGCATCTGGCCCGGACGGCCTGACCTATCCCTAGGTATGATCCGCCCTGATCGCATGTGCGATTAGCCGGGCGAGGCCACTGCGCTAGCTTGTCCTTGCACAGCGGGATCCCCCCATCACCGCTGATGCCTGCAGCCCGCCACCATCCGCTCCCCCCTCGGACGGTGGCGGGCGCTCCCTTCCGAAACCAAATCCGGCGTCCGATCGAACATCAGTCTTGCGTACGCGCTCGGCTGCGAGGCCATAGTTTCGCAGCCAGGTTCCAAGTCCCTGCACAGCGAGGATGAATGCCCCAGCCGCAACGATCGCCCGGGCGCTCCGCCCTCGGCTCCCTGGTCCTGATCGCAGCCGTCGTCGGGGTCGGAGGCGCGGCCTTCGCCTACACCGCCGGATGGCTGTCGCCGCAACGCCTGACGCCGGAGAAGCTGGTGTCGGCCCTGGCGCCGCCGGGCGGCCCGGCGCCCGGCCATCGCCGCAACCACGCCAAGGGCATCTGCTTCACCGGCGTGTTCGAGTCCAACGGCGCCGGGGCGGAGCTGTCCAAGGCCCAGGTCTTCGCCAAGGGCGAGTATCCGGCCCTCGGGCGCTTCAACCTCGCCACCCCGGAGTTCAAGGCCGTGGACGCCACGGTCCGGGTGCGCGGGCTGGGGCTGCAGATCTCGACGCCGGACGGGCAGGAGTGGCGCAGCGCCATGATCGACCCGCCGTTCTTCCCGGTGGCGACGCCGCAGGCTTTCTACGAGCTGCTGACCGCTTCCGGCAGCAAGGACCCGGAGGCGATGAAGGCCGTGGTCGCGGCGCATCCGGAAATCGCCGCCTTCGGCGCCTGGGCGCAGAGCGCGCCCTGGACCGGCAGCTATGCCGAGGAGCGGTTCAACAGCCTCAACAGCTTCGTCTTCACCGACAGCTCGGGCGCCGCTCATACGGTGCGCTGGTCGCTGCTGCCGGCGGCCACGCCGGTGGCCGTGCCGCACGACCAGCTCGAGAAGCTCGGCCCCGATTTCCTGGAGCAGGACATCACCCAGCGCGTCGCCGCCGGGCCGCAGCGCTGGACCATGACGGTGACGGTCGCCAATCCGGGCGATCCGACTGCGGACCCGAGCAAGGCCTGGCCGGCGGATCGCCGCACCGTCGAGGTCGGGACCCTGGTGGTGCAAAAGATCGAGGCCGAGCAGGACGGCCCCTGCCGCGACATCAACTTCGACCCGACCGTGCTGCCCGCCGGCATCAGCCCCTCGGATGATCCGTTCCCGGCCGCGCGGTCGGCCGCCTATTCCCGGTCCTACAACCTCCGCACGGCGGAGCACGACGCCTATCCGGGATCCTCGACGGGAGCCAAGCCATGACCGCGGGCCGCCGGCATTTCACCGCCTCCCAGCGCCTGCTGCACTGGCTGCTGGCCCTCTGCATCCTGGCCATGCTGTTCATCGGCGTGGGCATGGTGTCCACCGTCGCACCGAAATACCTGACGCTGGTGGCGATCCACAAGCCGCTGGGCATCGCCATCCTGGTGCTGGTGCTGATCCGCGTGGTCCTGCGGCTGCGCTACGGCGCGCCGGCGCTGCCGGCCGACCTGCCGGAACCGATGAAGCTGGCCGCGCATCTGTCGCACCTCGCCTTCTACCTGCTGATGATCGGCATGCCGCTGATCGGCTGGGGCATGCTGTCCGCCGCGGCCTATCCGGTGGTTCTGTTCCCGGGTGTGACCCTGCCGCCGATCCTGCCGCAGGATGCCGGGCTGCACGCGCTGCTGTGGACCGCGCATGTCTATCTGGCCTTCGCCTTCTTCGCGCTGATCCTGCTGCATGTCGCGGCGGCGCTGTACCACGCCCTGGTGCGGCGCGACGGCGTGTTCGAGGCGATGGCGCCGGTGCCGGCGCGGGAGACCGACGCCCGGTCGTAGACCAGGATCCGCCGGAAGGGCGTGCCGGCGGCGGGAATGACGCGCGCGCCGGGCATGGTCATAGCCCCATGGCACTCCTGGACGCCTGGTCCGGTTTCAGGCCCGCGGCGCTATCGACGCTGCGGGCCTGTCTTGCCCTCTGTCTCTGCAATCGCCAGGGGTCTGGAAGAACCGCGCAAGGTTACGTCAGGACATCCAGAGAAGGAGGGTGGACGCAAATGACGCTTGAATGCATCAATCCCCGGGATCTGCCCACGCCCGATACGTACTCGCAAGTCGTTGTCGCGACGGGGACCAGGCTGATATTCGTCGCCGGCCAGGAGCCTGAAGACATTCAGGGCAAGCTTGTCGGCCGGGGCGATCTCACGGCTCAGGCGCGGCAGGTTTTTGCCAATCTCGGTCGAGCTCTCGCAGCCGCAGGTGCTCTTCCCAGGCACGTTGCCAGGATCACGATCTATGTCGTCGATTACCGGCGCGATGACCACCTGCCGATCATCGAAGCGGCCCGGGTGGCTCTGTTCGGGGACCACAAGCCGGCCGATGTCGTCGTGGGGGTCGCGGCCCTATCCCCTGGATATCTGATCGAGGTCGATGCGGTTGCGGTGGTCGATGCCTAGCAGCACCCGCCGCCGTCGCGAAAGGCCGTGAACTGGGGTTACTGAGGTGTCTCCGGGGAAGGGAGCGCCCCAGAGCCAAAAGCCCTCGTCGGGGACGAGGGCTTTGTGTCTGGTGCGTGGCCGGGATTTACCGCCATCGTCGTTGCCTTGCGGCTTGCGTTGCGAGGCTACGGCCCGAACCGACAGGCGCATTCACGGATCGGCACAGTCAGATAGCCAAACGCCCCGTCCGAGGGGACAGGGCGTTTGGCTATC
>NZ_JANX01000678.1 GCF_000767795.1 Inquilinus limosus MP06
GGTCGGCAGCAGCGGCAGCGCCGCCAGCACCACGATCCGCGACGGCACCATGTATTCCGGCACCAGCGCCGACAGATGCGCCTTCAGCTCCGCCTCGAGGCCCTCGCCCGCCTCCGGCACCGCCACATGCGCCACCAGGCGCTTGCCGCCCGGCGACGCCACGGCCGACACCACCGCACCTCGCACTGCGGGATGCGACAGCAGCCGCGCCTCGACCTCACCCGGTTCGATGCGGTAGCCGCGGATCTTCACCTGATGGTCGGCCCGGCCGAGATACTCGACCGATCCGTCCGGCCGCCACCGCACCACGTCGCCGGTCCGGTACATCCGGCCGCCGGGCTCGCCATACGGGTCCGGCACGAACCGCTCGGCCGTCAGGTCCGACCGCCCGATATAGCCCCGCGCCAGGCCGAAGCCGCCGATATAGAGCTCGCCCGCCACGCCGACCGGCACCGGCTGCAGCCGCCCGTCCAGCACATAGGCCCGGCGGTCGCCGACCGGCCGCCCGATCGGCACATAGGCGCCGTCGCAGGCCGTGTCGGCCAGCCCCTTCCAGACCAGCGGCGTCACCACCGCCTCGGTCGGGCCGTAGCCGTTGATCAGCGCGCGCGGCCGCAGCGCCCGGCGCACCCGGTCGTATCCCGCGGCCGGCATCGCCTCGCCGCCGAAGGAGTAGAGGTCGACCGGCGGGCGGCGGCCGGTCTGTTCGGCCCAGGCCGCCATCTCGTTGATGTAGACCGGCGGGAAGCCGGCATTGGTGACGCCGTGCCGGCCGATCGCCGCCAGGGTCTTCTCCGCCGGCCACAGGCTCTCGTCCCGCAGCACCAGGCTGGCGCCGCAGGTCAGTGCCGTGAGCCAGCGCTCATGCGCGCCGTCGAAGCTGAAGGCGATGAAGTGGAACTCGCGCGACGTCTCGTCCATGTCGTAGAGCGGCGCGGTCACCCGGCAATGCATGGCCAGCGGGCCATGGGCGACGGCGACGCCCTTGGGCTTGCCGGTCGACCCTGAGGTGTAGATCACATAGGCGAGATTTTCCGGGTGCAGCGCCACCGCCGGCCCCGCCTCGGCCTCGCCGGCCTCCGCCTCGACCAGGATGCGCTGCAGCCCCTCCGGCAGCCGCCCGGCCAGCGAGGCCTGGGTCAGAACCAGCCGCAGGCCGCTATCGGCCGCGACTTCCGCCAGCCGCGCCGCCGGTGTGTCCGGCGCCAGCGGCACATAGGCGCCGCCCGCCTTCAGTACCGCCAACAGCGCCACCAGCAGCTCGACCGAGCGTTCCAGAACCACCCCGACCAGCACATCCGGCCCGACGCCGGCCGCGACCAGCCGGTGCGCCAGATGGTTGGCCCGCCGCTCCAGCTCGCCCCGGCCGACCTCGCGGTCGTCGAAGATCACCGCGGTCCGGCCCGGCTCGGCCGTCGCCCAATGGGCGATCCAGTCCTGCACCGACCGGTACGGCTCCGCCTGGTAGGGCTCGGTCTGCCAAGCCGTGATCTGGGCGAGATCCACCTCCGCCAGCAGCGACAGGGAGCCGAGCACGGCATCCTCGCCGCCGACCAGACGATCGAGCAGCGCGTCGAGATGGCGGGCCAGCGCCTCGACCTGCGCCGGCACGAAGGAGTCGCGGCGATAGCCATAGAC
Organism: Inquilinus limosus MP06; assembly: GCF_000767795.1. GTDB lineage: Bacteria > Pseudomonadota > Alphaproteobacteria > DSM-16000 > Inquilinaceae > Inquilinus > Inquilinus limosus_E. Next base: position 1,639 of record NZ_JANX01000678.1, read on the forward strand.
GATGTCGAGCGTGTCGCCGGCCTGGACTGCCAGCGACAGCGGGTAATGCGTCGCCTCCACCGTCTCCGCGGCCGACACGCGCAGGTCACCGCCGGCACGGGCGGCGTGATCGATCGGGTAGTTCTCGAACACCAGCAGCGTGTCGAACAGGCCGCCCTGCCCGCCCCAGCGCTGGATGTCGGCGAGCGCCGTGTGCTCGTGCTCGTGCAGCGCCAGCATGACGTCCTGCACTCCGCGCAGCCAGTCGCCGACCCTGGCCTCCGGGTCGGGCTGCTGGATCACCGGCAGGGTGTTGATGAACAGGCCCAGCAGCGCCTCGGCGCCCGGCAGCTCGGCCGGGCGGCCGGCGACGGTGGCGCCGAAGGCGACGCTCGGCTGGCCGGTGTAGCGCGACAGCAGCAGCGACCAGGCGCCCTGCACCAGCGTGTTGAGGGTGATGCGCTGGCGCCGGCAGAAGGCGGTCAGCCGGGCGGTGCGATCGGCGTCGCGGCGGGTGGCGAGGACGCCGTGCCCGTCGCTCTTCTCCACCGGGGCCGGCAATGCATCGGCGAGGCGGGTCGGCGCCTCCAGCCGGGCCAGCTGGCCGCGCCAGAACGACTCGTCCGCCGCAGTGTCGCGGCTGGCCAGCCAGGCGATATGGTCGCGATAGCGGCCCGGCCCCGCGGCCGGCGCCGCGCCGTGATACTGCGACAGCACCTCGCCGATCAGCCGCGCCGTGCTCCAGCCATCCATCAGGATGTGATGGAAGGTCCAGACCAGCCGGTGCCGGTCCTCCGCCATCTGCAGCAGCAGCACCCGCATCAGCGGTGGCGCCGAGAGATCGAAGCCGCGCTCGCGTTCCCAGCGGGCGATCTCGGCGATCCCCGGCTCGTCGAGACCACGGCCGTCGCGGATCTCGACCGGCGTCGGCACACCGCGCCGCACCAGCTGCAGCGGCGCGGCCAAGCCGCCATCCCACAGGAAGCCGGTGCGCAGTATGTCGTGCCGCTCGATCGCGGCCTCCCACGGGCCCGGGTGAAGCGGCCGGCGTCGAGCGGCCCGTCGAAGGTCGCCAGCACTTGGTTGACGTAGACCCCGGCCTCGGCCGCGTGCAGGGCGTGGAACAGCAGCCCCTGCTGCAGCGGCGACAGCGGATAGGCGTCGGCGATTTCGGTGGCCGGGACCGGCAGGGCGTCGATCTGCGCCTGGCTCAGCCCGGCCAGCGGCAGGTCCGACGGCGTTGGGCGCCCCGGCCTCCGGATGTCGGCAGCCGGCGCCTGGACAGCCGCCGTCGGCGCGCGGCGTGCCGCAGCGGCCAGGGCCCGGACGGTCTGGTGCT
>NZ_JANX01000679.1 GCF_000767795.1 Inquilinus limosus MP06
CAGGTCTCCGGCGGCCAGGCCCGGCGCATCGCCCTGGCCCGCTGCATCCTGAAGGATGCGCCGATCCTGGTGCTGGACGAGCCGACCGAGGGCCTGGACGCCGAGACCGAGGCGCAGGTGATCGAGGCGCTGGAGCGGCTGACCGCCGGCCGCACCACGCTGGTCATCACCCACCGCCCGGCGCTGCTGCGCCTGGCCGACAGCGCCGTGCTGATGGCCGAGGGCCGGATCGCGGTGCAGGGCGTGCCGGCCGAGGTGCTGGACGCCGCCCTGCCCGCCCGGGCGAAGCGCCATGCCGCGGTTTGACCTGAATCGCATCGGGGCGATGGGACCGACCACGCTGCGGCTGCTGCTGCAGGCCTTCGGCGCGCTCTGCGTCGTCGCCGGCATCATCGGGATCTTCGTGCCGCTGTGGCCGACCACGATCTTCATGATCCTGGCGCTGTGGGCCTTCGCCCGCTCCTCGCCGCGGCTGCACAACTGGCTGTTGACCCATCGCCGCTTCGGCCCGCCGCTGCAGGCCTGGGAGCGGCACGGCGCCATCCCGGCCTGGGCCAAGCTGCTGGCGGTGGTCAGCCTGTGCGGCAGCCTGGCGATCGTGGCGGTCTCGGTGCATTCGCATCTGGTGGTCGGGATCGTCGCCGCCGTCTTCGCGATCCTGATCCTGTACATCCTGACCCGCCCGAACGCCGCGCCGCACGGCAAAACCTGACCGGGAGATGGGCAGGCCATGACACGCTTGTCATTTCCGAACCGCCCCGCCTCGTCGTAAGGTTCGGTCCATGCGAATCCTCGTGATCGAAGACGACGCCCAGGCCGCGCAATACCTGACCAAGGGTCTGCGCGAGAGCGGATTCGTCGTGGACCATGCGCCGGACGGGCCGCAGGGCCTGTTCCTGGCGACCAGCGAAACCTACGACGCGATGATCGTCGATCGCATGCTGCCGGGCATGGACGGCCTCTTGATCGTCGAGACCATCCGGCGCAACGGCAACCAGACGCCGGTGCTGTTCCTGAGCGCCATGGGCCAGGTCGATGATCGTGTGCGCGGCCTGCGCGCCGGCGGCGACGACTACCTGACCAAGCCCTATGCCTTCACCGAGCTGCTGGCCCGGCTGGAGGCGCTGCTGCGCCGCGGCGCCAGCCCGGCGGCGGCGCAGACCGAACTGCAGATCGGCGACCTGAAGATGGATCTGCTGTCGCGCAGCGTCACCCGCTCCGGCCGCAAGATCGACCTGCAGCAGCGCGAGTTCCAGATCCTCGAATACCTGATGCGCCACTCCGGCCAGGTGGTGACCCGGACCATGCTGCTGGAGAATGTCTGGAACTATCACTTCGATCCGCAGACCAATGTGATCGACGTCCATATCAGCCGCCTGCGCCAGAAGATCGACAAGGACTTCGACGCGCCGCTGCTGCAGACCGTGCGCGGCGCGGGATATTGCCTCCGTGCATCTGATTAGGGTCCTTCGCAGCTCCACCTTCCGCTATGCGATCATCTACATGCTGGTGTTCGGGATCTCCGTCGCCGGCGTGCTGGGCTTCGTCTACTGGCAGACGGTGCGGGTGATCGCCTCGCAGACCGACGACACGATCCAGGCCGAGATCACCGGTCTGGCCGAGCAGTACCGGCAATTCGGCCTGCTGGGCCTGGTGCGGATCATCCGCGAGCGCAGCCAGGCCGCCCCGGGCCGGCGCGGCCTCTATCTGCTCGCCGACCGCAACTACAACCGGATCGAGGGCAACCTGTCCTCCTGGCCGCCGATCGCGCGGGGCGCCGCCGACAGCACGGTCGACTTCCTGGTGGCGACCGATGTCGGCGAGAATCCCAAGCCCCAGGTGGCGCGGGCCCGCACCTTCCAGCTGACCGGCGGCTTCTACCTGCTGGTCGGGCGCGACATGACCGAGCGCACCGACTTCACCAAGCTGATGACCGACGCGCTGATCGGCGGCCTGATCCTGACCGGCGCGCTGGGCCTGGTCGGCGGCATCCTGATGAGCCGCAGCATGCTGGCCCGGATCGAGGGCATCAACCGCGGCACCGAGGACATCCTGCAGGGCGACCTGGCCCGCCGCATGCCGGTGCGTGGCAACCGCGACGAGTTCGACCGCCTGGCCACCAGCCTGAATGCGATGCTGGACCAGATCGACGGGCTGATGACCGGCATGCGCGGCGTCGCCGACAACATCGCGCACGACCTGCGCAGCCCGATCTCGCGGCTGCGCAGCCGGCTGGAGGTCTCGCTGATGGGTGAGACCGATGCCGACGGCTATCGCCGGGCGATGGAGGATGCGATCCGCGAGGCCGACGGCATCCTGGCCACCTTCAACGCGCTGCTGGAGATCGCGCTGGCCGAGGCCGGGGCGGTGCGCGACCGGTTCAGCCCGATCGACCTGTCGGCCCTGGCGACCGATGCCGGCGAGCTGTACGGGCCGGTCGCCGAGGAGAAGCGCCAGAGCCTGGCGAGCGCGATCGAGCCCGGCGTGACCGTGCCCGGCAACAGCCACCTGCTGGCCCAGGCGGTGGCCAACCTGCTGGACAACGCCATCAAGTACACGCCGGAGGGCGGCCGGGTCGCGCTCGACGTCCGGCGCGAGGGCGACGGCGCGGTGCTCGACATCCGCGACACCGGCCCCGGCATCCCGGAGGAGGCGCGCGGCCGGGTGCTGGACCGCTTCGTCCGGCTCGACGCCAGCCGCAGCGCCCCGGGCGCCGGGCTGGGCCTGTCGCTGGTCTCGGCGGTGGCGCGGCTGCACAAGGCGACGCTGACCCTGTCCGACAACGCGCCCGGCCTGCGCATCACCCTGCGCTTCCCGCATGTGCTGGCAGGGCATCAGGATGCGCTGCAGGATGGTGCCCAGAACCCCGCCCCGGCGGGCCGCATCGCGTCACGATCCTGAAGCCTGGAGCCGCACCGGTCAGCTGCTGTCGAGCGGCAGTTCGGGGCCGTTCTCGA
>NZ_JANX01000680.1 GCF_000767795.1 Inquilinus limosus MP06
GCGCCGCCGCGGTCACCACGGAGACGGCGACGGTCGAGAACGAGGACCAGACCCACGCCTTGCTGCGCTTCGCCGACGGCGTCATCGGCACGGTCGCGACCAGCCGGGTGGCCTGGGGCCGCAAGAACCACCTGGCCTTCGAGGTGTTCGGCACCGAGGGCGCGATCCTGTTCGACCAGGAGCGGATGAACGAGCTGCAGCTCTACCAGCCGGGTGCGGCGCCGGGCGACCGCAACGGCTTCCGCACCATTCTGACCGGCCCGGCCCACCCGCATTACGGCGCCTTCAGCCCCGCCGCCGGCCACGGCCTCGGCTTCAACGACCTCAAGGTGATCGAGGTGGCGCAGCTTTTGGACGCGGTCGCCGGCGGGCCGGCCGCCTATCCGGATTTCGCGGCGGCCGCGGCGCTGGAACGGGTGAGCGAGGCGATCGGGCGGTCGGCCCTGGAGAGAAGGTGGGTGGGGGTGGAGGCATAAATATATATAACAAATAGTTAGAATGGAGATTCCGGCTCCGCATCTTCATCATCATAAATGCTAACTCTCTTTTCTATAGCTTCTGAAATATCTGAGAAATTACTTTCATCCACATCCTGAAATACTTTTGGCAATCGACCAGAATCAAACAAGGTCACGTTTTGATTTCCCATTTCCTTTATTACATCATGGTCAATAGCTATTTTTGATTTCCCTGGCCAACCTCGCGAGATCCATTCCAATAAGACAGGCCAATATGGCCCACACAAACTCTCACCAGCCAACACTTCCAGAGCCTCATCAAATATATCTGCATCTACAAGATCTAGTTCAACGCAATTCAACAATGCTACTATCGACATCGCACCACAGTTCCAAACTATATTCTTTGCAATTTCGATGTCTATCTTTATTGCAAATCGCATACATCCATATATTGCCCAACATACTTCACTATCATTGCCCAATCTTCCTTGTCGATCCAAGATGGTACGGAAGATTATAGACCAGGCAGCATTATCTACGGCCCCACTGGTCAGATTTTTCCAGACCAACACCCGAACTACGTAATCAATAGTGTGTCCAAAATGTACAGCAGAGCGTTTGAGGAACGGCTCGAACGTTTCCCACTGCCCCCAGCGCAGATCCGACTGATCAAGATACCTGATTGCATATTTCAATACGCCATCGTCGCCGCCAGAAGTTGTAAATGAGAAAGCATACTCAAATGCTGTTCTCAATCTCTCTGCAATCCGCTTTACCGGAGAATCGATAGCGAATTCCAGTTGAGCAGCCACATCCGTGGGCCATCCATCAGAGAATCTGAAATCCTCAGCATAGATTTTTGTTTTATTCTCGTTAATATCAAGCTCATACTCTCGAATCGCCTCTCTGTACCGCCACAAAGCACGCTCCGCGTCAGCATGAGAATTCGCCCCGATCCACACATCATCAACATGGCGCAATATATCACAGTCCTCAACATCACATCTCTTAAAAAACTCCAAATCTATAGCCGTTGAAACTGTTTCAGCGATAATGCGAGACGCGTCTGGCCCAACCGGTATACCAACAGTCTGGCCATCCTGACCACATCTCACTATGTAATCTAAGCGATTAAAAAATACTTTATTCGATCTCGGATTTCGATCATCCTTGGAGAGAGCCTTGCCATGATAGGCCCACGGTATCGAATGCGTATATATAGAATGATAGAATCTAGATATGTCTGTCTTCGCAATGAATCTGTACTGTGATAATTTCGATAGCCTAACGGCCTCCAGCTCGCTATGCGGACTGATCTCTAAGGCTCGATCTCCATCTGGGGAGTGGCGTGGCGCGGATAGGCTGTTTTTGATTCCTCCAAAAAACGCCTCTATCTGCCCCCATCGAGTGGCCGCAAATTCGGCTAAGTCATAACCGCTAACGGGATGCACAACAGAAAATGTCCGCCTCGTCATTCCTCTCTTTGAAGCATTATAAACAGCGGGGCGAACCGGAGTCGCCGAGCTGCTCAAGAAAGTTCGATAAGCTTTTGTATCAAAGAATCCACAAATGGCATCAGATATAAAAGAAGGTGGCATATTTTCCGGTAGATATCCCTTCTTCAGTAGATCCGCCTTAAGATCGTTATTCATGTCGACCTCCATATATTTCTTAACGCAATCAGTCTCTCAATCGCTTGCGACAATAGAATATTTTAAGCCAAATGCATTTAGCAATGCGGAATATCACCCGATATAGCTCGCGGTGTCTGGCAAAAAAGATATGCGAGACTCCCTCAAGGAGGCGACTATGTCCGAATCCATCATCATCGGCGGCCTGCTGCTGGAGTTCCTGCACGACAAGGACAGTACCGGCGGCAGTCTCGACATGTTCCGGATGACGGTGCAGCCCAACGCCCGGATGCCGGTGCCGCACTATCATGAGAGCTGGGACGAGGCCGTCTATGGCCTGGCCGGCACCCTGACCTTCCGGGTCGACGGAAGCGACGTGCCGGTCGGGCCCGGCGACTCCGTCTTCATCCGGCGCGGCGTCGTGCATGGCTTCCGCAACGACACGCAGGCGCCGGCCACCTGCCTGTCCGTCCTCACCCCCGGTGTGCTCGGCCCCGGCTATTTCTGCGAGGTCGCCGCCCTGGCCGCCGGCGGCGCGCCCGACCCGGCGCGGATGCAGGAGGTCATGCTGCGCCACGGCCTGGTGCCGGTCGCCCCCGGCGGCTGATCGGCCCTTCCCCGCCGACCGGCAGGACCGGGGCCGATCGCCGCGCCGGTCCGGCATGACGATCCGGTGGCCGATGCAGGGCAATCGCCGCGCCTGCGAAAGCCATCGACCGAAAGAGAAAGGAGTCCCCCCTCCCCTCGCGGGAGGGGGGTAGGGGGAGGGGGTTTTCGCCGTCAAGACCGACCTGAACTCTGGCGATCCGGCTCTAGCCGCGGGACCTGTTCTCTGCCCGATTTCGCGCGCGGACGCGCGCAG
>NZ_JANX01000681.1 GCF_000767795.1 Inquilinus limosus MP06
ATCGGCGGCGACACGGCCGAGCTGGTGGCGGTGGGCACCCGGCCGGCCTTCCGCCGCCGCGGCCTGGCCGAGGCGGTGTGCCGCCGCCTGCTCGAATCCTATCTCGGCACCGAGGCGCTGGTCTGGCTGTCCGCCGCGGCGGGGGCGGAGCCGCTCTACGCCAAGCTGGGCTTTCGCCTGGTCGGCACCCAGCTCAATTTCGGCGGCCCAGGGTTCGCCAGCCACTCCAAATAGAATTTTTCCCGAACCCCATATTCCGGAAATCATCAGAAGATCTCGGCGCCGCATTCGTCATCGAACCTTCACGGGACCCGCGCCCGAACACTGCTAGGAGCATCCTGATTTCGCCGCATCGCTTCGGCGAAACCCATCGGAACAAACATGGGGGACAGGATGATTCGTACCGGGAAGCGGCGCGCGCTGCGTGCCATCGGCCTGGCCTCGGCCCTGGTTCTGGCCGCGGTCGCCACCGAGAACCGGGCCTGGGCCTGGGGCCACACCGGCCATGTCACGATCGGCGAGATCGCCGCGGAGAACCTGCCCTGGCAGATCAAGGCGATGCTGGGCTGGCAGTCGGACACGGCGATCTCCGAATGGAACGCCGAGCTCGACGTCTCCAAGGGCGCCGGCCAGACCCATGATTTCGAGCGCGACCCCGGCCACTACATCGACATCGACGATTCCGGCAAGGTGCTGGGGGGCGTCGATTTCAACGTCATGCCGGTGTCGCGCCGCGACTTCGACACCGCGCTGCGCGCGGGCGGCCAGACCCAGTACAGCGCCGGCTATCTGTATTACGCCATGATCGACGGCTGGCAGCAGGTCCGCATGGATTTCGCCTGGATGCGCGCCCTGACCGTCGGCCTGCGCACCGCCTCGAACCGCGCCGATCGCGAGTTCTTCCAGACGCAGCTGGAGCTGCGCCGCCGCCTGCTGCTACGCGACATCGGCGTCTGGGGTCATTACGTCGCCGATGGCAGCCAGCCGATGCATGTCTCGGTGCACTTCAACGGCTGGGGCAACTACCCGAACCCGAACAACTACACCAACACCCCGATCCACGCCCCGTTCGAGGGCAGCTTCGTCAAAAGCTTCGTCACCGAGCGGGCGATCCGCGCCGCGCTGCCGCGCTATCGCGACTGCGGCTGCCAGATCGAGCAGCGCGTGCATGACTATCTGCAGGCAACGCTGGGCACGGTCGAGCGCACCTACCAGCTGGCCCCGGTCAGCAACAACTACACCACCCCGGCGCCAGCGGCGGTCGGCTTCGTCACCCAGCGCGTCGCGGCCGGGGCGGCCGAGATGCGCGACATGGTGATCGACGCCTGGAAATCCAGCGCCGACTGGACCGTCGGCTACCCGGCGATCAAGGTCTCGGACATCGAATCCGGCAAGGTGAAGGTGACCCGCGACTCGTTCTGGCACGACTAAGGGGCCGCTCCAGCTTGCTGTGACTACCATGTGAACTAAAATTGTTATCCTCGGGCTTGACCCGAGGCTCCAGGGGCCGCCAGAGCGGTTCTCGACGGCCCCTGGATTGCCCGGTCAAGCCGGGCAATGACAAGAGGGGAGAGGATCGCTCTGGTCTTCTGAAACCTGAATTCGGAGCCCTGGTCACGCCGCTGGACAAATCCCCGGCGCCATGGATTGCTGGCCGCATCCCAAGAGGAGCCGCCGCCATGTCGCTGGATCTGTGGTTCGCCTTCCTGCTCGCCGCCTTCGTGGTTCTGATCATCCCAGGCCCGACCGTCACCCTGGTGCTGTCCTACGCGCTGGGCCGCGGCCGGTCGCATGCCTGGTGGATCGTCGCCGGCGTGGCGCTGGGCGACCTGACGGCGATGACCCTGTCGCTGCTGGGCCTCGGCGCCCTTCTGGCCGCCTCGGCCACCGCCTTCACCGTGCTGAAATGGATCGGCGCCGCCTATCTGGTCTATCTCGGCGTCAAGCTGTGGCGCGCCGCGCCGAAGGCCGATGGGCTGGTGACGCCGGGGGCCGAACGCTCGCCCCGCGCCATGCTGCTGCACGCCTTCGCGGTGACGGCGCTGAACCCGAAGAGCATCGTCTTCTTCGTCGCCTTCCTTCCTCAGTTCGTGCATCCGGAGGCGCCGCTGCTGCCGCAGATGGTGGTGCTGGAGGGCACCTTCGTCACCCTCGCCGCGCTGAATGCCGCCGCCTATGCCTGGATCGGCGCCCGGCTGCGCGACACCATCGGCCGGCCCTCGGTGCTGCGCCTGATCAACCGCGCCGGGGCCGGCGTGCTGGTGGCCGCCGGATTCGCCACCGCCGCCTGGAACCGCGCGAACTAGCGCAGCCGCCGCACCGTTTCGTCCAGGTCCGACCAGGCCGGCCGCCCCGGGGCGAAGCGGCCCCGCAGATAGGCGACGAGGTCGGTCAGCTGCCGGTCGGTCAGCGTGCCGCGGAAGGCCGGCATGGCGCCATGAGCTCCCGCGGCCGGGCCGGCGGCACCGTCCAGGATTACTCGGATCAGGTTGTCCGGCCGGTCGGAGTGCAGGTTGCTGTTGAAGGCCAGCGACGGCCGGATGCCGAACAGGTCCGGCCGCTCCCCACCCTCGTGACAGACCGCGCAGGCCCCGTCATACAGCCGCGCGGCCGGGCTGGCGGCGACCGGCTCGGAGGTCGATGCCGTGACGACTTCGACCCTGGCGGCGAGCGCCTCCGCCCCTGACTCCGGCGGGTTCAGCGAGGCGAGATAGGCCGCCATGGCATGGATGTCCGAATCGGGCAGGGCCGACAGCCCCGCCACCACCGGCGCCATCGGCCCGCCGGCCGGGCCGTGCAGCGCGGAATAGCCGGTGCGCAGATACTGGTACAGCTCGCCCGCATCCCACGGCACCGGGGCGCGGGACAGCGCGGTCAGGGCCGGCGCCTCCACCCCTCGGCCCAGCCGCCGGCAAGCCGGGCGGCGTCACCCCCCTTCTCCGCCCCCGCCGC
>NZ_JANX01000682.1 GCF_000767795.1 Inquilinus limosus MP06
GGCCTTGTAGAGATAGGCGATGCCCTCCTCGGTCACGACATGGGAGACGTCGTCGCCATAGATCATCACCGGGGCCACCGGCATGCCGCTGTTGCGGCCGACCTCGACCGCGTCGAGGGTGTCGACGAAGGCCGGCACGCCGCCTGCCTTGAAGGTCTCGACCGTCTGCACCACCAGCTTGCGGCCGCGGGCGACCGGCGCCTTGGAGGTCATCAGGCTCAGCCAGGCGTCGCTGGCGTGGCGGCGGCCGCGCGGGTCGTGGCCCATGTTCGGCGCGCCGCCGAAGCCGGCCAGCCGGCCCAGCGTGACGGTGGAGGAATTGCCGTCCGCATCCATCTGCAGGGTCGACCCGATGAACAGGTCGACGCCGTACTGCCCGGCCAGCTGGCAGAACACGCGGTTCGACCGCAGGCTGCCGTCGCGGCCGACGAAGAAGATGTCCGGCCGGGCGCGGATATACTCCTCCATCCCGACCTCGCTGCCGAAGCAGTGGATGCTCTCGACCCAGCCGCTCTCGATCGCCGGGATCAGCGTCGGATGCGGGTTCAGCGCCCAGTTGCGGCAGATCTTGCCCTTCAGCCCCAGGCTCTCGCCATAGGTCGGCAGCAGCAGCTCGACGGCCGCGGTGTCGAAGCCGATGCCGTGGTTCAGCGCGGTGACGCCGTGCCGCTCGTAGATCCCGCGGATGATCATCATCCCCATCAGGATCTGCAGCTCGCCGATATGGCGCGGGTCGCGGGTGAACAGCGGCTCGACCGCGAAGGGCCGGTCGGCCTCGACCACGAAATCGACCCAGGAGGCCGGGATGTCGACCCGCGGCAGCTCGTCGACGATCTCGTTGACCTGGGCCACCACCACGCCGTGGCGGAAGGCCGTGGCCTCGACGATGGTCGGCGTGTCCTCGGTGTTGGCGCCGGTGTAGAGGTTGCCGTGCCGGTCCGCCTTCTCGGCGCAGACCAGCGCCACCTGCGGCGTCAGGTCGACGAACATCCGGGCATAGAGCTCGACATAGGTGTAGATCGCGCCGATCTCGAGCTTGCCGTCCTCCAGCAGCTGCGCCACCCGCAGGCTCTGCGGCCCGGCGAAGGAGAAGTCGACCTTGCGGGCGATGCCGCGCTCGAACAGGTCGAGATGCTCGGGCCGGCCGAGGGTCGAGATCAGCAGGTGCAGGTCGTGCACCTCGGCTGGGTCGAGGGCGGCCAAAGCGCGGGACAGGAAGTCGGCCTGCTTCTGGTTGTCGCCCTCCAGCGCCACGCGGTCGCCCGGCTCGATCAGCGCCGCCAGCGCGTCGCCGATCCGGGCCGGATCGAGAATCGGGCCGTCGGCGAAAGCGGCGGCACGCTCCAGGCGCCTTTGCTTGCAGGCGGGCAGCGTCGACCAGGGCTGATCCATGGTGTGTCTCCGCAGCGGGTCGGATCGACGGCTCAGTGTATACGAATGCCGCCGGTACTCGGGAATATGAATACAGAGATTGCGCTTGGCAAGGCGTTGGGATACGATATCGTCGTTAAAATCAATTAACGTGCACGGGGAGGCCTGGAATTGGCCCTTCAGGATACGCCCGCCGACGACCGCGCGTCATTGTCGGAACGCATCCGCCTGGCGCTGACCGACGAGATCTCCACCGGCCGCATGCCGCCCGGCACGGTGCTGGACGAGGCGCAACTGGCCGAGACCTACGGCGCTTCCCGCACCCCGGTGCGCGACGCAGTGCGCCAGCTGGCCGCCGCCGGGCTGGTCGAGATCCGGCCCCGCCGCGGCATCGTCGTGCTGCCGATGACGATCGAGACCCTGTCCGAGATGTTCGAGGTCACGGCCGAGATCGAGGCGATGTGCGCCCGCATGGCCACCAACCGGATGACGGCGCTGGAGCGCGGCGCGCTGGTCGAGCTGCACGAGGAGTCGGAGGCGCTGCTGGACTCAGGCGACATCGCCGGCTACGACGCCTTCAACCTGGCCTTCCACGAGGGCATCTACCGGGCCACCCACAACGGCTTCCTGGTCGAGCACGCGCTGCAGCTGCGCGCCCGGCTGCTGCCGTTCCGGCGCACCCAGCTGCGCTATCCCAACCGCCTGGTGCATTCGCGCGACGAGCATGGCCGGATCCTGCGGGCGATGACCCGCGGCGACCCGGACGAGGCCGCCTTCGCCATGCGCGAGCACATGCTGAACGCCGGCAGCGCCCTGGCGAGATTCCTGACGCTGGACCCGGCCGGCTGACGCTTCCGGGAACGGGGCTTCGCAAGACCAGAATGACAAGAAAAGGGGAAACGCGTGTCCGCGCAGATCGCATCCATCCTCGGGCTGGTGGTGATGTTCGTCGTCGCCACCGCCCTGCCGATCAATATGGGCGCCCTCGGCTTCGCCGCGGCCTTCCTGGTCGGCCAGGTCTTCGTCGGCATGTCGGCCACGCAGATCCTGGCCGGCTTCCCGGGCGACCTGTTCGTCACCCTGGTCGGCATCACCTATCTCTTCGCCATCGCCCAGAACAACGGCACGGTCGACTGGCTGGTGCACTACGCCGTGCGCCTGGTCGGCGGCCGCATCTCGGTGATCCCCTGGGTGATGTTCGCGGTGTCCGCGGTGCTCACCGCCATCGGCGCGGTCAGCCCCGGCGCGGTCGCCATCATCGCGCCGATCGCGCTGCGCTTCGCCGCCCGCTACCGGATCCACCCGATGCTGATGGGGCTGATGGTGGTGCATGGCGCCCAGGGCGGCGGCTTCTCCCCGATCAGCATCTATGGCGGCATCACCAACCAGGTGGTGAAGAACGCCGGGCTGCCGGGCGACGAGATCGTGCTGTTCCTGTCCAGCCTGGCCTTCAACGCCGCGGTGGCGCTGGTGATCTTCTTCGTGTTCGGCGGCCACCGCCTGCCGATGCGGCGCCCGTCCGAGGATTTCGAGGGGCTGGTCGACGCCGTGCCGGCCGGCGCCTCGGT
>NZ_JANX01000683.1 GCF_000767795.1 Inquilinus limosus MP06
CGGCGGCCTGCTCCAGCCACCGCAGCGCCTCGGCCCGGTCCCCAGGCACCGCGTAGCCGTTGTCGTCGATGCGGCTGTCGCTGAGCACGCCGAGGTTGAACTGCGCGGCCGCGTCGCCGGCCTCCGCGGCGCGGCGGAGCGCCTTGAGGTCGGACGGCGCCACCCGCTCGGGCGCGCTCATGCCGCCCGCTCCAGAACGGTCCGCGCGATCCGGCAGGCGTCATCTCCCGGCATGCAGTCGCGACAGACCACCGGCCGGTCGGCGTAGACCGCGCAGCGTGTGGAGCGGCCGACCTCGCCCTCCAGGGCGGAGCAGCGGTCGCCGTCGCAGCGCATGGCCGTGGCGGCATCGTCGCGGTAGCGGCGGGGAATCCGCTCGATCTCGGCCTGGCTCTCGGTCCAGAAGCGCGGCCACTCGTGGGAATAGGCGCAGCACGCGCCGCAGGTCTGGCAGTCGAACGCCGCGGCTTCGGCGGAAAGCGTCTCGTCCATCGGTCAGGCGCTGCGCTGCTTGCGCGGCGCGCGCTCCACGATGTCGGTGCTGCGCGGCACGGCGGAGAGATCGGCCTCGGGCACCATGCGCTCCTCGGTCCCGAGCACGCTGCGCACCCGGTAAAGCCGGCCGGAGGTTTCGCTCGGATAATGCGCCACCACGGCATAGGCGCCGGAGAGCGCGGTGCTGGGGCTGGGCCGCCGCCAGATGTAGACGGTGCTGCCCACGGCGTATCGGTTGTCGCTCATTCCTGCATTTCTGCGCCCGGCGGAGGCGCGGTCAGGGGCGGCCCGTTCCAGCGGGCCACGGCCAGAACCGGCGGCACGCATGCATACGCAAGTGCGCTCCGTCGCCACGGGCACTCCAGCACGTCGGGCTCTCAATAAATTCCGAGAAGACCAGATTATATCGAATCCGGGATCGTGTCTGCAAAAATCGTCGGCGCGAAGTTCTCCACGTATATCTGAAGACGTCATCGGCTGCAGTGGCAATCTGTTTTTCCTGATCTGCTCTGGAAATTCGTAATGACCAGGACCATGGCCGATCATTTCGAAATATTATCTGGCCAGGATCGGGTGGCCGGGTCATGCTGACCGCGAATCGATGAGGACAATTCGATATGACGGCAGGTGACATCCGACTTCCGGCCTATGGCAAGGATCCGGGGACCGCGAGGGCGGCGGAGCGTCAGGCCCGCGAGGCTCGCCAGGATGCCGAACGCTATGCGCGGCGGGGCAACATGACCATGCATGCAATCTCGCTGCAGGCCGCCAAGGAGCTTGAGGCGGCAGCCGTCGCCCATCGCATCCCGGCGGCCAAGGACCGCCGCTGACGAAAGGAAAGAGGCCGACCGCACGGCCGGCCGAGGGAGACGGATGGCGTTCTACAAGCTGTACCCCCGCGACTGGAATGACGAGATCTGGCGCGGCGAGCCCCGCTCGGTGCTGATCGTCCGGGCCGGAAGCGAGGCGGAGGCGCGGACCCTGGCCGGCACCTGGGACCGGCCGTCCGACCATGCCGAGCAGGCGGGATGGGCGCGCCGCTGGACCTCGCCGGACATCACCCGCTGCCTGGAGCTTGACGCGGACGGCCGGCCCGAAGTCCTCCTCGCCGGCCGGCGGCGCCCGGCGTCCTAGCCGTCCGCCAGCACCTTCCGGGCCACCGGCAGGTCGATGTTGCCGCCGGTCAGGACCAGGCCGACGCGCTTGCCCCGCATCCGCTCCCGCTCCTGCAGCAGCGCCGCCAGGCCGGCCGCGCCGGCGCCCTCGGCCAGGTTGTGGGTGTCGGTCCAATAGGCGCGCAGGGCGGCGGCGATCTCGTCGTCGGTCACCCGCACGATGCGGTCGGCGCCGGCCCGGATGATGGCGAAAGCCTCCGGGTCCGGCACCCGGCAGGCCATGCCGTCGGCGAAGGTGCGGGCGGTCTCGGTCGTCACCACCCGCCCGGCCGCGAAGGACAGCGCCATCGCCGGCGCCTCGGTCGAGACCACGCCGACGATCCGCGTCCTCAGCCCCAGCAGGTCGCGGGTGCGGATCAGGCCGCAGATGCCCGACCCCATGCCGATCGGCACATAGACGGTGTCGAGGTCGGGCCGCGCCCGGAACAGCTCCAGCGCATAGGTGGCGGCGCCGCGCATCAGGTCGGGATGGAAGGCGGGCGCCATCTCCAGCCCGCGCGTCTCCGAGAGGTGCCGGGCATGGGCATAGGCCTCGTCGAAATCGGCGCCATGCTCCACCAGCTCGGCCCCGAAGGCGCGCATGGCGGCGTTCTTCTCCACCGAATTGCCCTCGGGCACCACCACGGTGACGGCCAGGCCGGTGCCGCGCGCGGCGAAGGGCAGGCTCTGGCCGTGATTGCCGCGGGTCGCGGTGACGATGCCGCGCAGCTCCGGCCGGCGGCGGCGCAGCGCGTCGATGAAGACCAGGCCGTTGCGCGCCTTGTAGGCGCCGATCGGCGTGTGGTTCTCGTGCTTCACCCAGGCCTCGCAGCCGGTGCGGGCGGCCAGCAGCGGCCAGGCGATCTGCGGGGTCGGCGCCATGGCGGCGTGCACCAGGCGGGCAGCGTCCTCGAGGGCGGTCAGGTCGAACATGGTCGGCATTCCGGGTCGGGATGGGATTGACCCCAGCATCGGCGGCGCGGATTGTGCGGGTCAACGAAGACATTGTCTGGCAGACAAGAATGTGGGTGCCGAGCCTCGAGGGGCGCAGCCCGGTCCGCTACCTCGCCATCGTCGAGGCGCTGGCCGACGCCATCGCCGCCGGCGACCTCCGGCCCGGCGAGCGGCTGCCGACCCATCGCGACCTGGCCTGGCGGCTGGGGCTGAATGTCAGCACCGTGACCCAGGCCTATCGCGAGGCGGCGCGGCGGCACCTGGTCTCGGGCGAGGTCGGGCGCGGCACCTATGTGCTGGCCGCCAGCCGCGAGGCGGCGCTGTTCGGCCTC
>NZ_JANX01000684.1 GCF_000767795.1 Inquilinus limosus MP06
GCATCCGGTGCCGACCACGCCCTTCGATCCGCGCTGGGGCCTGTCCACCCTGGTGCTGGGTCCCGGCAGCATCATCGACGCGGTCGATGCCGAGGGCCGGCGGGTCGCCGTCGCCGCGGTGGTCGACGCCACCACCAACGGCCGCAACGCCGCCATCCTGGTGCCGCTGTGCCTCCTGCCCGGCTGCGACGGCGACGCGCTGGCCGCCCTGCTGCTGGACGAGGCCGAGGCGATCACCGCCGCCGGGCCGCGGCGCAGCCTGGAGGTCGGCACCGAGGATGTATTCGAGGGCCGCGCGGCCGAGCTGCTGGCCCGCGGCTATCGCGAGGCCTACCGGATGCATGTGATGCGCCGGCCGCTCGACGCGCCCCCGCCGCCGGTACCGCCCTTGCCGGAGGGGCTGCGCTGGTCGCCGCCGACCGAGGCGACGATGCGCAGCCAGCACGAGGCGGTCTGCCGGGCCATGATGCCGGTCCCCGGCGCCAGCATCCCGGATTTCGACAGTTTCGCCGCCCGCGCCCGGGCGATGCCGGAGCATCACGGGCTGATCCTGCGCGGCGATGCCGTGGCCGGTTTCCTGCGGGTGCACCCGCCCCCAGGCCCCGGCGGCGAGGGCGACGTCGCGCTGATCGGCCGCCATCCGGAGCATCGCGGCGGCGGGCTGGGCGACATTCTGGTCGCCGAGAGCCTGCGCCGCCTGCACGCGGCCGGGGCCGGCGTCGCGGTGCTGGAGGTGGCGGCGCTGAACGACGCCGCCCTGGCCCTCTACCGCCGCCACGGCTTCGCCGTCACCGAGACCATCCCGGTCTATGCGAAGGATGTGCCGGCGGGGTAGCTCGTCTTGCAAACCAACACCGTCATTGCGAGCGCAGCGAAGCAATCCAGGGGCCGGTGCGCACCGGCCCCTGGATTGCTTCGTCGGCTTCGCCTCCTCGCAATGACGTGAAGATGGCGTGCCGTTCTCGACGGGTTGGCGGAGGATGGCGACAATGCCGCGAACCCAGCCGGAGTCGCCGTGATGAGCTTCGCCCTGTGGATGGTCCTGGCGGCCATCCTGCTGCCCTATGTGACCATCATGCCGGCCAAGGTGACGTCGCGGATCGACAATCACGCCCCCCGCCTGGCCATGGAGCGGATGACCGGCTGGCAGCAGCGGCTGGACTGGGCCCACCGCAACCATTTCGAGACGTTCCCAGCTTTTGCCGCGGCGGTGATCATCGCCCAGATGCGCGGCGCGCCGCAGGGTTGGGCCGACATCCTGGCCGGCCTGTTCGTGCTGATCCGCCTGGCCTACACGGCCGCCTATGCCGCCGACCGGCCAAGCCTGCGCTCGAACCTCTGGTCGCTCGGCTTCCTCTGCGTGCTCGGCCTGTTCGCGTTGGCGGCTACTGCCGGCCCGGCGGCAGCGCCGGCGGGATGATCTTCATCTCCGGCAGCGGCAGCGGCGAGGCGTCCGGCACGTTCTCATCCACCTCCTGCTGCGCCGCGGTGGCGGCCGGCGAGGTGTCGGTGCAGCTGACCACCCAGACGTCGTAGACCGGGTGGTCGAGCGCCGAGACGCCGGGCGAGGAGGCGAACATCCAGCCGCTGAACACCGTGGCGGCCGGCTTGCTGGGCGGGGTGTCGGTGATCTCGAGGAAGGCCGCGCTCTCCGGCGGATCCTCCGGCGGCGCCTTGCGGCAGGCGCGGACGGTGATGCCGAGCGTGCCGAACTGCACCGTCTCTCCGACCTTGGCCTCGAGTGGCTGGGTACGCGCCGTGATCTTGTCCAGGCCGCGCAGTTCGGCGATCGGCTGGTCGATCGTGGCCGCGGCCTGCGCCGCGCCCGGAACGGATGCGGCGGCCAGCACCGCCAGCGCGGAAAGCACGAGAAGGCTGCGCATGGTCCGGATCAATTCCCCAACATGCCGCCGGTCGGCTTGCCCTGCGGCGCCTGGCCAGGCTGGCCCCACGCGCCGGAGCCGCCGCCCCCGGTCCCACCGGCGCTGCCCTTGTCGCCGAGCTGGCCGATGCTGAAGATCACCTGGCCCAGCAGCTGTTCCAGGCTCGGATTCGACTGGGTGTATTCGATGGTGTCGCCGTCCTTCAGCCAGCCGCTCGGGTCGTCCGGCCGCCCGCCGGGGCTGAGCGAGAGGCTGCGGCCGCCGAGCAGGCCGTCGCTGCTGATCGCGGCGGCGGTGTCCTGCGACAGCTTCACCGCCGGGTCGATCGACAGCTGGACATCGGCCAGATAGCTCTCCGGGTTCAGCGTCACGCTGGTGACGGTGCCGACCTTGACGCCGCCGATCCGCACATCGGTGCCGGCGTTCACGCCGTCGGCCTGGTTGAACTGGGCCTTGAGCGTGTAGCCCGAGGCCGAGCCGAGATTGGCGCTGGTATAGGCGAATCCCAGGAAGAGCAGGGCAACGGCCAGCACGACCGCGCCCATCACCGTCTCGATAACATTCCTGTGCATCGGCGTTCCTCAGACCGTCCCGGTCACGCCGGCGTCCAGGGCTCGTAGTCGCCGGTCGCCTTGGCGCGATGGCTGCCGCGCAGCGGGTGGCCGGGCGGCAGATAGGCATGGCCGGTGCCGGTCGGGTTGGCCTCGGGCGGCTGCTGCCAGGGCCGGCGGAACGGGCTGGTATCGCCCGGCGGCTCCTGGAAGGTGTGGTGCAGCCAGCCATGCCACTCCGGCGGCACGCGCGACGCCTCGGACTCGCCGCCGTTGAACACAACCCAGCGCTTCTCGCGGCCGCCGGCCGCGACCTTGCGGCTGCGGTAATAGCGGTTGCCGTGGGCGTCCTGGCCGACCAGCTGGCCACGCCGCCAGGTGACGAAGCGGAGATAGGCGCGGAGCCCGAATTCGGTCAGATCGAAGGCCATGGAATCCCAAGGACATGCCGAGTGACGGCCCCCGGCCGCCGAACGGCGCGGACTATGGCATCG
>NZ_JANX01000685.1 GCF_000767795.1 Inquilinus limosus MP06
CCGGCCCGGCGGGGCGCCGGCATGCCGATCGGGGGAACCGGCCGGCCGGCGATGCCGTCGGGCTGCGGGCCGGGCCTGACGCCGTCGAGCGGCGTCGGTGCGGGACTGGATCGTCGTCATCTCGCTTCCCCCTTCCCCGACGTCGCGCTCACGGCTTGGCGGGGTCGGTCAGGACCATCACGAAGCTCTGCCCGGTCCGGCTGCGCAGGGTGACGGCGTCGGACCGGATCTTGTCGACCGACCAGCCGCCGCCGAGATCCGCCCCTTCGAAATATTTCGAGCCGGTGTGGGTGATCAGATAGGGGTTGTCGCCGGTCCACACCGCCTGGATCACGATCTCGGGCGCGCCGCTGGCGGCCCCGGTCGCCACCTCGGACGCCAGCAGGGCGGAGGAGGCGAAGGTGCGGTCGAACCAGGCCTGGATCTCGCGCCACTGCGCCATCTCCTCGGCCGACAGCCGGCCGGTGGCGACGATGCGGCTGCCCTTCGCGGTTAGGGTGACGCTGTCGAGATGCGCTGCGTCGATCCGCGACTGCAGCTCCTCCTGCGGCGTCTGCTGCCGCGGCACCACCGGCGCCAGCATGGCGGTCTGCGCCGCGGGCTTGCCGGCGTCGGCCATGGCGGCCTGCTCCGGCGCCCGGCCCTCGGAGCCTTCGCCGGAACCGCCGGACGGCAGCGCGATCCCGGACAGGCCGCCGAGGATCACGAGCAGCGCGGCGGTGACCGTGACGGCCCGGAACCGTGGTCCGCCGACGGACGCCTCCACCGGGCTGCGCAGCACGATGCGGGAGGATCCGAGCGTCAGTTCGGCCGGGAGCGGCAAGGTCACGGCCCCACCGGGCTCGGTCGTTCCAGCCCGTCCCGGCACGGTGACGGCGCCGGCCAGGGGCTCGACCCGCACGCGGCTGCGGCCGATATCGATCAGGGCATGGACCGGAGCCAGCGCCTCGTCGGCGAGAACGATGTCGGAGTCGAGCGCGCTGCCGACCCGGTAGGCGGCAGGCGTCAGCTTCTGGACGGTACCGGCGTTCGGCCCTTCGACCACGAAAAGGGTGACCGAGGGCGATTGCCCGAAGAGCCGGTGCATCGGCCCTTGAAGAGGACTGTCAGAGACAAGCGCCTTGACTTTCGAGAGCATGGCCCCACCCCACGCGGCGCCCCGATCAGTGGCGAAAACGAGCGCGGCCGAGGCCGGCCGCGCTCGCCATACTGACAGCGTTGAAGCTCAGGAACCGGACGACGGTCCGGGCTCAGCCCTTGCGGGCCGCTTCCTGGAGCGCCTGGGCCCATTTGTCGACCTTGCTCGACTTCTGGTTTTCCCAAGCGGAGTCGATGGAGTCCTGGGCGTTCTGCTTACGGATCTCCGCCATCTGCGCCTTCATATCGGCGACTGGATCGCTACCGGACGTCGAGGCCATTTCAAGATCTCCCCTTTGCGAATTCAGGATCTTGGGACTGCGAAACCACGGCAAATGAGAGCGCCAAGCCCTTGGATAAAAGCCTATCTGCCGATCCACCCCGGCATCAGGCATCGTTACATCGCCGACCGCCTGCTTCATTCAAAGCCATACGGCCTGCCCGGACCACGGGCCCACTTCGCCGCTCGATACAACAACGGCACTATCCCGCAAAATCCTGTCAGGTCAAGCAATTCGAAACCCAAAGTCCCGGATTCACGCCATTTGGCCGGCAAGAAAAACTTTAACAAAAGACGCGGAACCTGCCGCTCCATCTAAGCGTTTAGGTTTGCCCTGCATCTGCAGCCGCCGCCCTCCGATTCGGCCGGAGGGGCGGTTCGATTGGCTTTTGCACCATCGGCTATGCAGGGTTATAAACGAGGGGTGGGACACGGGCAGCGGTCCCGGCCGAATCGGCAGGACGTCTTGATGCAGGTGGGGATGGCAGTCAGGACCAACGCGATCACAGGAATGTTGTCCGCCAGATTCCGGCGGAACGCGGCCGTGCTCGCCCTGGCTTCCGGGCTTCCCCTGGCCGCCGGAACGGCCTTGGCGCAACAGCCGCCGGTCGCGGCGGTGGCCCCGGCCCCCAGGATCGTCGCGACACCGCCCGCCGGTGCCATGCCGCAGATCGCGGCACCGGCCGTCACGACCGATGCGGCCGCGGCCCAGGGCCGCCGCGCTCTGCCCTGGCCGGACAAGCCCTATCCCTATGTCGTGCTGGACCAGGATGTCCGCGACGTGCTGGCCGCCTTCGGCAGCAACCTCGACGTCCCGGTCAAGGTCAGCGATAAGGTCTCCGGCCGGGTGCGCGGCCGCCTGCCGGAGCTGTCGCCGCAGAAGCTGCTCGACCACCTCGCCGCCAGCTTCGGCCTGCAATGGTACTATGACGGCCAGGTGTTGTACGTCACCACGGTCGAGGAGGCGGTGTCGGAGATGCTGCCGCTCGGCCCGATCCGGTTCGAGGAGTTGCAGGCGTCGCTGGCCAGCCTGAAGCTCGACGACCCCCGGTTTCCGCCGCGGCCGCTGGCCAGCGCCAATGTCGCGCTGGTCTCCGGCCCGCCCCGCTACGTCGCCCTGGTCAAGGAGACCATGCAGGCGCTGCAGCAGGCCTACCAGTTCCAGACCACGATCGTGCGCGGCCGCACCGGGAAGCCCGGATCATGACGCCGCGCCGCCGCCCCATCGACCAGACCCGTTTCCCGAGCCGAGGCTGATCCCATGGTTGTCATCTCGCCCTCCGTTCTCCAGGCGCCGGCGCTGATCGAACCCAAGGCCGCGATCACGCCCGTGGCCCTGCCGCTGGACCAGAAGGCCGCCAATGTCTTCGACTACGCCCTGCCGCTGCAGCCGGCGCACAGATCGGTGGCCGACTATGCCCCCAGCCTGAAGGCCAAGCTGCTGGCCAACCCGGCGGCGATGGGCGACCAGCTGCTCAACTCGCTGCAGCGGTTCCACAAGGACAC
>NZ_JANX01000686.1 GCF_000767795.1 Inquilinus limosus MP06
GTTCCGCGACACGATCCTGGCCTCCGGCACGGAGCCTGCCGCCGGGGCATGAAAAAAGGCCCGGCCGCCTGGGCGACCGGGCCTGGGTGTCCGCCGCCGGAGGGCCGCGGCGGCCGGGGTCACTCGCCGGTCGGGGCCGCCGGCTCCGCCGGAACGGTCTGATCGGGCGAGGGCGCCTGCTCCATCATCCCGCTGCCGGGCTGCATCGGCTCGGCCGGGGTCATCTGGGGCTCGGCCGGGGCCACCTGGCCGGGCATGGCCGCGCCGGGCGCCGTCGGGGTGGCCCCGGCGCTCAGCTGTTGCTGGTTGAGCTGGCGGGTCTGCTCCTCCTCCGCCGAGTTCCTGCTGCCGCGGCGATGGCGCGGCTGGGCCTGGTCGTCGGCGTTCGACGACTGCATGTGCTTGCGATGCTGCCGGTGGGTGCTCGGGGCCGGCTGCTCCGCCGGCGCGTTCGCGGCGGGAGCCTCGACCGACGGCGCCGTTCCGGGCGTCGCCGGCTCGGCCGAGGTCTGGGCCAGGGCGGGCGCAGCGACGAACGCCGACACGGCGAGGGCGGTAAAGACAAAACTCCTGCGCATGAAGCTCTCCATCGAGGGATGCCTGATGATCGGCGCCACAGGCACAGGCGGCCGCGGCGCGTGATCCGATCCATCCCTCAACGATCCGACCGGCAATACCGATCCGGGGAAACTGCTTTCATGGACGATATTTCATGTTTCGGATGCAATATCTGGCAGCATCCGGATCGAATCCTGGCGACACAAAAAAAGAGGCCCGGTCGTCAGTGCGACCGGGCCTCCGCGAACCGCGATCCTCGCCTCGGAAGGGGGGGTGGGGGCGAGGGTCTGTTGCGGTCCGAAACCTTACTTCTTGTTCAGCTGCTCCTCGTTCAGCTTGCGGGTCTGGTCCTGCTCGCTGTTGGCGGTGCGATGGGCCTTGTGATGAACCCGGCCGGTGTGGTGCATCTTCATCTTGTGCGCCGCGGGGGCGGCGGCCGGGGCCGTGGTGGCCGGCGTGGTCTGCGCCATCGCCAAGGCGGGGACGACGGCCAGGGCCGGAACCGCGAGGACGGCGAACAGAAGGCTCCTGCGCATTTTACGATCTCCATCGACAGACAACGAAGATCGGAGGAGAGGCGGGGCGGGAGGCCACGTCTTGGCTCCGACAGACGCAACCCTACGGCGCCGGAGCTAACGCCCTGGTGGGCGGAACATGAAATCGGGTTAACGATCGGGGCCGAGCGGAGCGGCGAGAGGACGGTGCCTCACGTGGAGTTTTGCCCACCCGCAAGCGAGAGCTTTCAGAATTCCCGGAACCGTCATTGCGAGCGCAGCGAAGCAATCCAGGGCCGGTTCGCACTGGCCCTGGATTGCTTCGTCGGCTTCGCCTCCTCGCAATGACGGCGAGGGATGGATGTTGTGAAAAGGTCCCGCAAGCGGGAGAGGCAACGGAATAGCGCCGGTATCAGTGATTCCCCGCCAGCACTTCGCGCTTGCCGACATGGTTGGCGGGGCTGACCACGCCCTCCTGCTCCATCCGGTCGATCAGCCGGGCCGCGCGGTTGTAGCCGATCTGCAGGTGGCGCTGGATGAAGCTGGTCGACGCCTTGCGCTCGCGCGCCACCAGCGCCACCGCCTGGTCGTACAGGTCGTCGCCCGACCCGCCCTCGCCGTCCAGCGCCAGCGCGTCGAAGCCGCCGCCATCCTCCTGGTCCTCCAGCACCGCGTCGTTGTAGGCGGGCTCGCCCTGGGCCTTGAGGTGGCGCACCGTCTCCTCGACCTCGCCGTCGGAGACGAAGGGGCCGTGCACGCGGGTGATGCGGCCGCCACCGGCCATGTACAGCATGTCGCCCTGGCCCAGCAGCTGCTCCGCCCCGCCCTCGCCCAGGATGGTGCGGCTGTCGATCTTGGAGGTGACCTGGAAGCTGATGCGGGTCGGGAAGTTGGCCTTGATCGTGCCGGTGATGACGTCGACCGAGGGGCGCTGCGTCGCCATGATCAGGTGGATGCCGGCGGCGCGGGCCATCTGCGCCAGGCGCTGGATCAGCGCCTCGATGTCCTTGCCCGCCACCAGCATCAGGTCGGCCATCTCGTCGACGATGATGACGATGTAGGGCAGCTCGGTCAGGTCGATCGGCTGGTCCTCGAAGATCGGCTTGCCGGTGTCGGGGTCGAAGCCGGTCTGCACCCGCCGGGTCAGCACCTCGCCCTTGGCCTTGGCCTCGCGCAGCCGCTGGTTGTAGCCCTCGATGTTGCGGACGCCGACCTTGGACATGGACCGGTAGCGGTCCTCCATCTCGCGCACCGCCCATTTCAGGGCGACGACCGACTTCTTCGGGTCGGTGACGACCGGCGCCAGCAGATGCGGGATGCCCTCGTAGATCGAGAGCTCGAGCATCTTCGGGTCGACCATGATGAAGCGCACCTTGTCCGGCGGCAGCCGGAACAGGAGCGACAGGATCATGGTGTTGATGGCGACCGACTTGCCCGAGCCGGTGGTGCCGGCCACCAGCAGGTGGGGCATGCGCGCCAGGTCGGCGATGATCGGGCCGCCGCCGATGTCCTTGCCCAGCACGAGGCCGAGCTTCGACCCGGCCTTTTCCATGGCGTCGGAGCCGAGCAACTCGCGCAGCAGCACCATCTCGCGCTTCTGGTTCGGCAGCTCGATGCCGATGACGTTGCGGCCGGGCACCACGGCGACACGCACCGACACGGCGCTCATCGACCGGGCGATGTCGTCGGCCAGGCCGATGACGCGGCTGGACTTGGTGCCGGGCGCCGGCTCCAGCTCGTACAGGGTGACCACCGGGCCGGGATTGACCTTCACGATCGACCCGCGGACGCCGAAATCGCTCAGCACCTGCTCCAGCGCCGCGGCGTTCTGCTCCAGCACCCGCGGGTCGGCCACGGCCGGG
>NZ_JANX01000687.1 GCF_000767795.1 Inquilinus limosus MP06
GCCAGGCGTTCGCGCGACGGCCGGGCGCGCGCCCGCAGCGGGGATGCCCGGGCCGCATCGCCCCGCCGGGATGAGGGGCGTCCGGCAGGCATGGCCGGGCAACGGCACGGGGGACGGCGGGGTCCCGGCATCGCGCCCGCGAAAAATCGCGGTGGCGAAGACGTGACCGGAACCGGCTTTCCGGACACCCCGTTGGCCTTGCAGCAACTTACATTGGCAGGCCTTCGCCACGGCCGGCCTGCCTCTCCCGACCCGATCCACGCCGCATCGCAGGGAGTCGAAAGCGTGAACTCGAAACCCATCCGCCTGGGAATCGTGGGCGTCGGCAACTGTGCCTCGTCCCTGGTCCAGGGGCTGACCCATTACCGCGACGCTCGCGGCAACGAGCCGCTTCCGGGGCTGATGACGGCCGATCTCGGCGGCTACCATGTCGGCGACATCGAGGTCGCCTCGGCCTTCGACGTCGCCGCCGCCAAGGTCGGGCGCGACGTGGCGGAAGCGATCACGGCCATGCCGAACAACACGCAGCGCTTCGCCGATGTGGCGCCCACCGGCGTGCGGGTGGAGCGCGGCAACACGCTGGACGGGCTCGGCAGGTACCTGCGCGAGCGGATCGAGGAATCCGACGAGCCGGTGGCGGACGTCGCCGGGGTGCTGAGGCAGAGCGGGACCGATGTCCTCGTCTCCTATCTCCCGGTCGGGTCGCAGCGCGCCGCGGAATGGTACGCCGAGCAGGCCCTGGAGGCCGGCTGCGCCTTCGTCAACTGCATGCCGGTCTTCATCGCCTCCCGCCCGGAATGGCGGCAGCGCTTCGAGGCGCGGGGCCTGCCGATCATCGGCGACGACATCAAGAGCCAGGTCGGTGCCACCATCGTCCATCGCATGCTGACCAACCTGTTCCGCGAGCGCGGCGTGCGGCTCGACCGCACCTACCAGCTGAACTTCGGCGGCAACACCGATTTCGAGAACATGCTCGAGCGCGAGCGGCTGGAATCGAAGAAGATCTCCAAGACCCAGTCGGTGATGAGCCAGCTCGACATTCCCCTGGCCGCCGAGAACGTCCATGTCGGTCCCAGCGACTACGTGCCGTGGCTCAGCGACCGGAAATGGGCCTATATCCGGCTCGAGGGCACCACCTTCGGCGGGGTGCCGCTCAATGTCGAGGTCAAGCTCGAGGTCTGGGATTCGCCGAACTCCGCCGGCATCGTGATCGACGCGGTGCGCTGCGCCCGGCTGGGACTCGACCGCGGCATCGGCGGCGCCCTGGTCGGCCCCTCCAGCTACTTCATGAAGTCGCCGCCGCAGCAGTTCACCGATGCCGTGGCGCGGGAGCGGACGCTGCGCTTCATCGCCGGCGACCCGCCGCAGGGCACGGCATGACCACCTTCCTGCTGCTGCGCCACGCCGCGCACGACAATATCGGCGGCTTCCTGGCCGGGCGCATGAGCGGCGTCGTCCTCGGCGAGGCGGGGCGGGCCCAGGCGGACCGGCTGGCCCGCCGCCTGCGGCTGGAACGGATCGACGCCGTCGTCGCCAGCCCGCGGGAGCGGGCGCAGCAGACCGCACAGGCCGTCGCGGCGGCCTGCGGCCTGTCGATGGAAACGGCGGAGGAGCTGGACGAGATCGATTTCGGCCGCTGGTCGGGGCAGGGCTTCGAGGCGCTGCAGCAGGACCCGCTGTGGCAGCGCTGGAACGCCATGCGCAGCCTGATCCGGACGCCTGGCGGCGAGACCATGCTCGACGTGCAGCGCCGCGTCCTCGGGCTGATGGAGCGGCTGGCCGGGCAGCACGGGGACCGATGCATCGCCGTGGTCAGCCATGCCGACGTGATCAAGGCGGCGGTGCTGCACCATCTCGGCCTGGCGACCGACGCCTGGCCGCGCTTCGACATTGCGCCCGCCTCGATCACCCGGCTGGCGGTCGGGGATTGGGGCTCGCACCTGCTCGGCCTCAACGAGACCGTCGACTAGGAGGTCGCGATGAAGCTCGTCGTCTTCGGCCTCACCGTCAGCTCTTCCTGGGGCAACGGTCATGCGACGCTCTGGCGGGGCCTGATCCGGGCGCTGTCGCGCCACGGCTGGCGGGTGGTGTTCTTCGAGCGCGACGTGCCCTACTACGCCGGCGCCCGCGACCTGCACGCGCTCGAGCAGGGGGAGCTGGTGCTGTATCCCGCCTGGGCGCAGGTCCGGGACCTGGCCCGGCGCCACCTGGCCGACGCCGATGCGACGATGGTTACCTCCTTCTGCCCGGACGGGGTCGAGGCGACCGGCCTGGTCCTGGACGCACCCCGGCCGCTGCACGTCTTCTACGATCTCGACACGCCGGTGACGCTGGAGCGGCTGGAGCAGGGCCAGCCCCTGTCCTATGTCGGCCCCCGCGGCCTCGCCGATTTCGACCTCGTCCTCAGCTACACCGGCGGCGGCGCGCTGGATGCCTTGCGCGACCGGCTCGGCGCCCGCGTCGTGGTGCCGCTCTACGGCCATGTCGACCCGGACGTCCATCGTCCGGCGGCGTCGCGGCCCGACTTCGCCGGTGATCTTTCCTATATCGGCACCTATGCGCCGGACCGGCAGGCGGCGCTGGAGGAGCTCCTGGTCGAGCCCGCGCGGCGGCGGCCGGATCTGCGCTTCGTCATTGCCGGGGCGCAGTATCCCGACGGCTTCCCCTGGGCCGGCAACATCTTCTTCCTGCGCCATCTGGCGCCGGCCGACCATCCGGGCTTCTACGCCTCGTCCCGCCTGACCCTGAACGTCACCCGCGCTTCCATGGCGCGGATGGGATGGTGCCCGTCCGGCCGGCTGTTCGAGGCCGCGGCCTGCGGCACGCCGGTGCTGAGCGACGCCTGGCCGGGGCTGGAGGAGTTCTTCGCCCCCGGACGGGGAAAGTCCTGCTGGCCCGCGGCACC
>NZ_JANX01000688.1 GCF_000767795.1 Inquilinus limosus MP06
GCCCTGGCGGCCCTGGCGCGCCTATGCCGCCCAGCATCTCTGGGCCGCCGATGCCGGGCCGGTGGCCAAGGCCGCGGGAGCGACCTATGGCTGAGGCGCTGGTGTTCGACCGCCTGCCGAGCCCGCTCGGCGAGCTGCTGATCGTCGCCGATGATTCCGACCGTCTGCGCGCCATCGACTGGTGCGAGGAGGAGCGGCTGCGCGCCCGCCTGGCCCGCAGCCTGGGCGGCGAGGATTTCACCCTGATGCCGCAGCGCGACCCCGCGGGCCTGACCACGGCTTTGAAAGCGTACTTCGCCGGCGATCTCGCCGTGATCGACTCGTTGCCGGTCGAGGCCGCCGGCACATCGTTCCAGCGCGCCGTGTGGGCGGCGCTGCGCGGCATCGCCTGCGGCACCACCGTGTCCTATGGCGAGATCGCGCGGCGGATCGGCCAGCCCGGCGCCATGCGCGCCGTCGGCCTCGCCAACAACGCCAACCCGATCCCGATCGTCGTGCCCTGCCACCGCGTGATCGGCGCCGATGGCGCGCTGGTCGGCTTCGGCGGCGGCCTCGACCGAAAGCGCTGGCTGCTGGACCATGAGGGCGCCGGCAGCCGGCAGCTCTCGCTCGCCATCTGAACCCCGGGAGAGAACCGCTCATGACCGCCACCCGTCAGGCCGATGCCCTGCAGCAGTTCCGCCGCCTGCACCAGGACGGCATCCTGCTGCTCGCCAATGCCTGGGACGCCGGCAGCGCCCGGCTGATCGAGAGCCTCGGCGCCAAGGCCATCGCCACCACCAGCGCGGGCGTCGCCTGGGCGCATGGCTATCCGGACGGCGACGCCCTGCCGTTCGACCTGCTGGTCGCCACCACCGCCGACATCACTCGGATCGTGAATGTGCCGCTGACCGTCGACAGCGAGGGCGGCTACAGCGACGACCCGGCGGCGGTGGGCGAATCGATCGCCCGGCTGGTCGGCGCCGGCGCCGTCGGCATCAACCTCGAGGACGGGGCGGGATCGCCGGACCTGCTCTGCGCCAAGATCGAGGCGATCAAGCGCGCCGCCGCGCGCAGCGGCCAGGACGTGTTCATCAATGCCCGCACCGACGCCTATCTGCGCGGCCTGGCGCCGGAGGGCGGCAAGGTGGCGGAGGTGCTGGCCCGGGCCGGACGCTATCGCGACGCCGGGGCCGACGGCATCTTCGTGCCGGGCGTCACCAGGCCGGAGGAGATCAAGGCGATCGCCGCCGATGCGCCGCTGCCGCTGAACGTCATGGCCCGGCCCGGGCTGGCAGGCGCAGCGGAGCTGGCGAGCCTCGGCGTCCGCCGCCTCAGCGCCGGCTCCGGCATCAGCCAGACGGTGTTCGCCCGGATCGCGGAGCTGGCCCGGCCCTTCCTGCAGGACGGTGTCTCCGACCCGCTGGTCTCGGGCGCCATGCCCTATCCGGAGATCAACGCGCTGATGGCGAAGTAGGGCAGGGGCCGGACCGCCTTACCGTTCCATTTTTTTGTCATTCTCCGGCTTGACCCGAGGATCCAGGGGCTTTCGAGAGCCGCTCTCGGTGGCCCCTGGATTGCCGGGTCAAGCCCGGCAATGACAATAAACAAGAGGTCAGCCCCCGGCGCGGCCGCCCAGCCGTGCCGCCAGGCTGTCCAGGTCCGGCTCGAACCAGATCTCGCGGCCGCGATTGGCCTCGCGCACCCAGTCGCGCAGGGCGTTGCTGGCGGCGAGGTGCTGCGAGATATCGCCGATCACCGCCAGCTTCAGCCGGTAGTTCACCGCCTTCTGGGCGATCTCCCCGGCCAGGCCGCTGCGCAGCCGGAAGAAGGCCGGGCCGAGGCGGGTGGCCGGCACGGCCAGCACCGAGGCGCCGGCGAACATCGCCTCGCCGATCAGGTCGGTGGCGGCACGGGGAGTGTCGATCGCCGGTCCGCCCGCGTCGCAGATCAGCACCCGCTCGTCGCCCCAGCCCAGGATCTCGGTCATCGGTCACATCCTTCGGCCCGTTGCGGCGCCGGCCGTTTCGTTGCTGCCCGTTCGAACACAACCGCCGGCTTCCGGGAGTTCGACGGAACCGCGGGCCTGGGCCGTGTGTCTTTAGAACGGATTACGGAGGCAAAGGAATGCCCCTCAAGACATCGCTCCTCAAAGCCGCCCTTGTCGCGGTCGCCCTGGTCGCGGTCGCGCCGGCAGTCGCCCCGGCCGCGCATGCGGAAGGCGTGTACCGGCAGACTCAGCGGCACTGGGCGCCGTCCGCGCATCGCCGGGACCACGACCGCGACCGAGACTGGCGGCGGCGCCATGACCACGACCGGGATCGCCACAGCGATCACCGCCGCTGGGATCGCGATCGCCATCACGGCGACCGGCACCATCGCAACAGCGCGGAGGAGCGGTTCTGGCGGCTGGTCCGCTGATCCAGGCCTCGCCTGAGCGAGGCAAAGCCCGCCCGGGACATGTCCGGGCGGGTTTTTTTTGGTCGTGTATCGAGAGTGGCTCAGATCCGGTCGTCGCGCAGATGCCCGCCCAGCGAGGCGCTAACCGCCGCGATGAACGCCCCGATCAGCAGCGACAGGAAGGCGGTGAACGCGGTCGACAGCCCGGCCTTGCGGGCGGCATCTGCCGCTTCGCGCGCCTTGGCCACCGCGGCGTCGACCTGCGCCGTCATCTCGTCGACCCGCTTCTCGGCGTCGGCCTGGGCGAGGCCGGTGCGCTGCGCCACCAGCTGGGCCAGGTAGGTCCTGTCGGCCGCCGGCAGGCTGCCGGTCGCGGCGGCATTGGCCAGGATCCGCGCCACCTCCTGCCGTGGATCCGCGTTCCCCGTTGCCTGCGCCTGCGCGTCCGGCGCGGGCCGGAACAGCAGGTCGATGGCGTAGCCCGTCGGATCCGCAGGCGCCGCGGCCGGAGCGGCC
>NZ_JANX01000689.1 GCF_000767795.1 Inquilinus limosus MP06
CGACCTGTCGGTGACCGACATCCTGGCGACGCTGTTCTTCGGCGTGCTCGACCTCGACCCCGCCAACCCCACGCGGCCCGACCGCGACCGCTTCATCCTCAGCAAGGGCCATTGCGCCGCGGCGCTGTACAGCACGCTGGCGCTGCGCGGCTTCATCCCGGCCGATCTGCTCGGCAGCTTCATGAAGCCGCTGTCGGTGCTGAACGGCCACCCGAACCGGCGCAAGGTGCCGGGGGTGGAGGCGAACACCGGCCCGCTCGGCCACGGCCTGCCGATCGGCGTCGGCAGCGCCATCGCGGCCCGGCTGAGCGATAGCCCCTGGCGGACCTTCGTCGTGCTCGGCGATGGCGAGCTGCAGGAGGGCAGCAACTGGGAGGCGGCGATGTCCGCCGGCCATCGCGGGCTGGACAACCTGACCGCCATCGTCGACCGCAACCGGCTGCAACAGGGCGCCCGCACCGAGGACACCAACCGGCTGGAGCCGCTGGCCGACAAATGGCGCGCCTTCGGCTGGGAGGCGATCGAGCTGGACGGCCACGACCACGCCGCGCTGTGGGCCGCCTTCACCACAGCACCGGCCGGCAAGCCGCGCTGCGTCATCGCCCGCACGATCAAGGGGAAGGGCGTGTCCTTCATGGAAGACCGGGTGGAATGGCACCACAAGGTGCCGTCGCCGGCGCAGATCGAGCAGGCGCTCGCCGAGGTGGCCCGATGAGCGCCGATGTCGTCGCCAAGCCCGGCACCTTCGACTGCCGCAAGGCCTTCGCCGAGACCTTGACCGAACTGGCGCGGACCGACCGGCGCATCGTCGCCGTGTGCAACGACTCCGTCGGCTCCAGCAACCTGACCGGCTTCGCGGCCGAGTTCCCCGACCGGCTGGTCAATGTCGGCATCGCCGAGCAGGCCATGGTCGGGGTCGCCGCTGGCCTCGCCAATGGCGGCTTCGTCCCCTTCGTCTGCGCCGCCTCGCCCTTCCTGACCGGCCGGGCGCTGGAGCAGATCAAGGCCGACGCCGCCTACAGCCAGTATCCGATGGTGCTGTGCGGCATGAGTCCGGGCATGGCCTATGGCGAGCTGGGGCCGACCCATCACTCGATCGAGGACCTGGCCTGGACCCGGGCGATCGCCGAGCTGACGGTGATGGTGCCGGCCGATCCGGCCCAGACCCGCGCGGCGGTGCGCTGGGCCGCCGATGCCGGCCGCCCCGTCTTCCTGCGCATCGGCCGCTTCCCGGTGCCGGAGGTGACGCCGACGGGCGCGGCGTTCGACGGCGGCGCGACGCAGCTTCTGCGCGACGGCGGCGACGTCACGCTGGTGGCGACCGGGACCATGGTGTCGCGGGCGCTGGAGGCGGCGGAGCTTCTGGCCGGGGAAGGGGTTCAAGCCCGCGTGCTGAACGTCGCGACCCTCAAGCCGCTCGACCCCGAGCCGCTGCTGCGCGCCGCGGCCGAGACCGGCCGCATCGTCACCGTCGAGGAGGCGGTGGTGCAGGGCGGGCTGGGCGGGGCGGTGGCCGAGGTCGTGTCGCAGTCATGGCCGGTGCCGATGCGCATCCTCGGCGTCACCGGCTTCGCCCCGACCGGCAGCGCCGCCTTCCTGCTCGACCATTTCGGGCTGAACGCGGCCGGCATCGCCGCCGCCGCCCGCGAGCTGGTGGCCTGACCATGGGCTTCGTCCTCGCCATCGACCAGGGCACCAGCTCCACCAAGGCGCTGCTGGTCGATGCCGCGGGCGCGGTGGTGGCGCGGGGGGCCGCGCCGCTGGGCGAGACGCATCCGAAGCCGGGCTGGGTCGAGCAGGACCCGGCGGCGATCTGGGACAGCGTGCGCGCCGCCGTCGCCGCCTGCCTGCAGGGCCGGGACCCGACATCGGTCGCGGCGGTCGGCTTCAGCACCCAGCGCGAATCCCTGCTGATGTGGGATCGGCGCACCGGCGAAGCGCTGTCGCCGCTGATCAGCTGGCAGGACCAGCGCACCGGCGCGCTGTGCGAGGCGCTGCGCTCGCCCGACGCCGAACGGCTGGCGCGCGAGCGCAGCGGCCTGCCGCTCGACCCGATGTTCTCGGCCGCCAAGGCGAAGTGGCTGCTCGATACGCTCGATCCGGACCGGGTCCGGGCGAAGGCCGGCGAGATCTGCCTCGGCACGGTCGATGCCTGGCTGCTCAGCCGCTTCGGCGGCGAGGCGGTGACGGAGGCCGGCAACGCCTCGCGCACCCAGATGCTGGATGTCCGCCGCGCCGCCTGGGATGCCGACCTGATGGATCTCTTCGGCGTGCCGGAGGCGGCACTGCCGCGGGTGGTGTCCTCGACCGGGCCTTTCCCGGACGTGCGCGGCCTCGACCCGCTGCCGGACGGCGTGCCGGTGTCCGCGGTGCTCGGCGATTCCCATGCGGCGCTGTTCGCCCATGGCGCCTTCGCCCCGGGCCAGATCAAGGCGACGATGGGCACCGGCTCCTCCGTCATGGGGCTGATCGACCGGGCCGAGGCGCTGGACCCCGGCCTGTGCCTGACCATCGCCTGGTCGGTCGACGGCCGTCCGGCGCTGGCGGCGGAAGGCAACATCCGCTCGGCCGGGTCGACCTTGCGCTGGGCGGCGGAGCTGCTGGGCCTGTCGACCCAGGAGCTGGCCGATCTCGCGGCGGATGCCGCGAGCGACGGCGTCTACCTGGTGCCCGGCTTCAACGGGCTGGGCGCGCCGTGGTGGGATCTCAACGCGGTGGGCCTGCTGGCCGGCTTCACCCTCGGCACCGGCCGGCCGGCCATCGCCCGCGCGGTGCTGGAGTCGATCCCGCACCAGATCGCCGATGTGGTCGAGGCGATCGATCGCAGCGTCGGCCAGGTGCGGGCGCTGCATGTCGATGGCGGGCCGACCCGCAACCCGGTGCT